>CANRKV010000124.1 GCA_947631305.1 uncultured Jeotgalicoccus sp. | reverse complement strand
CAGATTATTTTGACTTGGTAAATAATTAAGCATATAATTTGGAATTATCTAATCTTTAAATAAAACAAAGGGGATGGGAAAATGGATAGTTTATTTACGACGCTCGACAGTTTGAATGAGGAAATAATTTCTATACGAAGACATTTACATAAGTATCCGGAATTATCGTTCGAAGAAGTCGAAACACCGAAATACATTGCTGAATTTCACGAGAAATTAGGACATGAAGTTAAAACAGGGGTTGGCGGCAATGGTGTACTTGCTTATTTAAAAGGTGCTCATGATGGACCGACTGTAGCACTCCGTGCAGATTTCGATGCTCTGCCGATACATGAAGAAACGGACTTGGATTTCCAGTCAGTGAATGATGGAGTCATGCACGCATGTGGTCACGATGGTCATACAGCGACCTTGCTTGGTGTTGCCAAAGCTTTAAACAAACATAAAGATGAACTTCACGGAAATGTTGTGTTTATACATCAGCATGCTGAAGAGCTGCCGCCGGGCGGTGCTAAGCCGATGATTGAAGACGGTGCGCTTGAGGGTGTCGATGTAATCTTCGGTACTCACCTGCAGGCTCAGATGCCTTTATATGAAATTAATTACAGAACTGACGAGCTGCAGGCTTCTTCGGATTCGTTCGAAGTTACAATTCTTGGTAAAGGCGGACACGGTGCCATGCCGCAGGATACAAAAGACAGTATTCTAATTGCCTCACAGCTTGTCGATAACTTTCAGCAGATTGTCAGCCGACGCGTAAATCCGCTTCAGTCAGCTGTTTTATCGGTATGTTCATTTGAGGCGATTGGACCTTATAACGTTATTGCCAACACGGCAAAAATTAAAGGAACTGTAAGAACACTGAATGAACAGACAAGAGAATTGATGGAAAAAGAAATGAAGCGTGTCATTGAAGGTACATGTCACCTAAGCGGTGCTGACTTTGAATTTAAATATGACCGCGGTTATCCGGTTCTTATTAATCATAAAGAAGAAACTGAATTTGTGATGACTGTCGCAGAAACTGTGCCGGAAGTTAAAGAAATTAAAGAAACTGAACCGATTATGGGCGGAGAAGATTATTCTTACTATCTGCAGGAAGTAAAAGGAACTTATTTCTTTACCGGAGCACAGCCTGAAGGTGTTGAAGATCCATATCCTCACCATCACCCAAAATTTGATATTGATGAAAAATCGTTAGTTGTTGCTGCTAAAATATTAGCAAAATCAACAATGGAATATATGTCACAAAATAAGTAATCACAAGGGAGCAGCTTATGGATAATACTACGACACATTTATGGAAAGACTGGCGTTTGCATCTGGTAGTAGTTGGCATAGTTATCATTACAGAACTCATCGGTACTCATGAAATACCTGTCGGGCCAGGTGCGATACTGCTGCTGCCTATGCTCTATGCGGTCATTATTGGTCTTGCCACATTCTTTACACCGCTCATCAATAAAAAACAATCGAAGAAAGCTGAAACACTGGTATTTATGTCAGTGACATTGCTGATTGCAAAATTCGGTGTTCAGGCTGGACCTGCTTTGCCTGAATTAATACAGGCAGGACCTGCATTAATATTGCAGGAGTTTGGAAATCTGGCAACAATTTTAATTGCATTGCCCGTTGCAATCATGCTCGGGTTAAAACGTGAAACTATAGGTATGACCCACTCTATCGGCAGAGAGGCTAATCTTGCATTAATCTCTGAAAAATACGGTATCTCTTCTCCTGAGGGACGCGGTGTTGTATCAATGTATATTTTCGGTACAATCTTTGGTGCGATATTTCTCGGTTTAACATCCGGATTATTTGCATCAATCCTGCCGATCAGCCCATTGTCTTTTGCCATGGCAACGGGAATTGGCAGCGGAAGTATGACTGCCGCCTCTCTCGGACCGCTGCTATCAATGTATCCTGAACAAAGTGAATTAATTACAGCTTATTCAGGAGCAAGTAACCTTCTCACTTCGGTAACCGGATTGTATATGAGTATATTTATCGGTTTACCGCTGGCAGAAAAATATTACAGTTTAATAACTAAATTAAAATCGAAGAGAAGAGGATAAGATAATGTTAGAAAAATTAACGGATTGGACCTTAACACTTTCCCTTGTTGCTGCAATGACACTGCTCGGCAACTTTATCGGTTATGAAGTGATGCCGCTGGCAGCTTTACCCGGCATTATTAGTTTAATGGTCATCGTTTTAATCGGCATGGTCATTCATGAAATACTTCCTTTCAGGCTGCCTGCCATAGCGTATATCGGGATTCTCGCCTTTGTTTTAACTATTCCCGGAGTACCAGGTGCAGAAAGAATATCTGAATGGACATCAGAAGTTAATCTGCTGTCGCTGACAACACCGATTCTTGCGTATGCTGGTATTTCAATCGGTAATTCCTGGGCCGACTTTGCGAAAATGGGATGGAAAACCATCATTATTGGAATGCTTGTCCTTCTCGGTACATATCTCGGTTCAGCAATTATTTCTGAAATTATTTTAAGAATGCAGGGCATTGTATAAATTAGAAAGCCTGGAGCAGAAAGCTGCTCCAGGCTTTTTTTATTCAAAACTGTCTTGTGAGAATTCTTTATACCCTGCAACTTTTTGTGTTTCATAAAATTCTTCAAAGCGTTTTAAAGTATCTTCATAACTTAACCCGTCCAGGTGATAGATTAAGCCGAAGTTTTCTGATTCCATAGCCGGCAGTGCTTCGATAGTATAACCTTCTTCGCCTTTAATGCACTGTAATGTATCGACTTCCAAGCTCCAGTTGTGGAATGACAGTGTCGCAAAACTGTCTTCCTCTTCTATTATATCTTTTAACGCACTTTCCACTTGTGCCCATGTCGGATTCTGATAGTCATCGAGGCCGGTTGAAAGCTCGGAATAAGGCTCCTGCGGTTTTTGTTCTAATTCACCTTTATCATCATCTTGTTTCAGAAAATCAAATATCCCCATATTATTACACTCCTCTTTATATTTAAGACAATCTATTCGTCTTTCCAATATTTAAATAAAGGACCCTCCGCACCAAATACCGGATCTTTATCAGGCATAGGAACATTTCTTATATTTTTAAGCTTTTCTTCGCGTTCTTCCTTTTTACCATAGCAGAAGTCATATTCCTTGCCGTCAGGATATGCGCCGTACACTGCAAAGTCCGGACTGCTGTCAATATTCTTATGACCGAATCCTGCTGGGATAATCGCAACGTCTCCTGCTTCGACTTTAACTTTCGTACCTTCTTCGCCGCCTAGATGCAGCGTTGCTGAACCGCTGTCTACAGCGATTACCTCGTGCGTTACGCTGTGGTAGTGATGATAAGGCGCTACGCCGCCTTTCCATATACCGAGCCAATTGTTATCACTTAATATTTTTTCTATATCGTCATTTTCCTCTATTACGTTTTTATAATGCATCAAAGGATAAAATGGATGATTCGGTATCATGCCATCATCGGCATGCTTCAGAGGTGTCATTTCAATTTCTGCTGCTTTTCTCAAAACAATGTCCTCCTAAAAATTCATATACATGTATTTGCCCATTTTCACCGGAATGTAATCATTAAAAAAACGGATACCGGTAAGGTCCGGCATCCGTTTTTAAGTTATTCTATTTATCTTCGCTGCCTTCGTTTTCAATTTCCGGAGGCTGTTCATCAGGAAGTGTTTCTTCAAACGCTTCGCGTTTCTCTTCCAATTCTTTTTGAGTCTCTTCTCTGTAGCCCGATTTATAAAGCAACTGCTGTTTCTCAAGCTGGATAATGCCATATTCACTGCGTAATGCTTTATACAGTGAGATTGCCAGCATAATCACTATGAACGTGAAGGGGAATGCCGCAATCAGCATCGCCATTTGCAGAGCGTTTAAACCGCCTGAGGCAAGTAATACCATTGCTGTACCAGCTAAAATACCGCCCCATACTAGTTTAATTTTAAGCGGCGGGTTCAATGAACCGCCAGTTGTCAGCATACTGAGAACGAACGTACCGCTGTCTGCTGAAGTGACGAAGAACGACGCTATCAGTAATATTGCAATACCCATAATCAGCGGTGCTGCCGGATAGTTTTCAAGGAAGGCGAATAGTGCTACTTCATTCCCCTGTGTTTCTATCAGGCTGTATAATCCGCCGCCAAGAATATTGTCTGCTTCAATACCTGCAACGCCAAAGATTGCAAACCAGATAGCACTGAATAATACTGGCACACCCATTACACCAATGATGAATTCACGGATAGTTCTGCCTCGGGATACACGTGCAATAAAGCTCCCGACGAATGCAGCCCAGCCGATCCACCAAGCCCAGTAGAATAATGTCCAGTCGTTTAAGAATCCTCTGTCACCGACAAATGAATTCATGTTAAACGTCATGCTGACTAAGTTTTGTAAGTAATTTCCTGTATTTGTCATAAATGATTCAATCATTAATACTGTTGAACCAAATATAAATACGAAAACCATTAAAGCAATCGCGATGACTACGTTACCCATACTTAAGTAACGGATACCTTTATTAACACCTGTTGCTGCTGATGCTATAAATGCAATCGTAATAATAATAACCACAATCATCTGTGTAAGTAAGTTATTCTCTATCGCATCAAAACTGTAGCTTAAGCCCGCTGTAATCTGCGTGGCCCCAAGTCCGAGCGATGTTGCAATACCAAAAATCGTACCGAATACGGCAATTACGTCAACCGTCGTGCCCATCCATCCTTTTGATCTGTCACCGATTAATGGAGCCAATGCTGAACTCATTAAGAGCGGCGAATTATGTCTGAAATTAAAGTACGCAAGCGCAAGACCGACTACTGCATATACTGCCCAAGGGTGAAGCCCCCAGTGGAACAGTGTATATTGAAGTGCTTCCTGCTGAGCTGCTGCAGTACCGCCTTCTGTTATCGGCGGATTGTGGAAATGTGTCAGCGGCTCGTTGACACCGTAGAATACAAGTCCCACACCCATACCAGCTGTGAATAAGAATGAGAACCATGTGAAATAGCTGTACTGAGGTTTCTCATCCTGTTTGCCCAAACGGATTTTACCGTAAGGACTAATCACTAAGTAAAGTGCAAA
>CANRKV010000123.1 GCA_947631305.1 uncultured Jeotgalicoccus sp. | reverse complement strand
TCATATTCTAAATCGATATCATATTCAGGGACACCGTCATCTATACTTAATGACCATTCTTTAACTTCCCCGCCGCCGAGGTCGGCAATGGCTTCATCGATTGCATCATATGCTTCGTTCAATGAACCGTAGTCGATGACTTCGTTCTGATCGTCGTTGTCATTATCCTGTTCGGTTCTCACGTCCATTACTTCTTCTGTGTCGTGATTAATGATTACTTCAGCTTCTTCGCTGTCATTTTTCATATCAAATTGATAAACCCAGTCGCCGTTTTCCTGTTCAAATGAAATATCATGTAAGTCTCCTTCAAACTCTCCTTCAGCAATTGACAATGCGTCACCTGCCATCAGACTGATGTCTTCCAGAGCTATTGTGTTCGTGTTAGAACCGCTGCTGTCAGTGCCTGCTTCATTTGAACTTCCTTCAGTTTCAGTACTTTCTCCCGAAGATGGGTCGTCTGACTCATCATCATTTGCATCAGTATTAGGGTCGCTTGCTCCTGCCGGGTTTGCAGCTGTACTCGAATCTGTTTCTTCCCCGTTGTCTGCACCCTCTTCCGGAGTATTTTCATGCGTCGCTACATCCTGCTCTGCTCCGCCGTGTTCAGTACTTGTTTCTTCTCCTTCATCCGATGCTTCCTGTTCTGTTATCGGTGAACCCTCGGGGCTCGTAGTCGCTGAATCTTCATCTTCACTGTTACATGCTGCCAAAATTAAGCTCGAGGACAGCAGTAATCCAATTGTCTTTATCTTCATTGTGAATGCTCCTTTCAACGTATTACACTTATAATATCCTTTTACTTTTACTGACAAACATTTTTTATGAAGTGATAAACCATTTATCATTTATACAGTTATGGATATAATAGAGATATTATGAGATTTAACAATAGGAGTGTTAGCCAGTGACTGTATCAGATAACAGTAATGCAGATTACAAATCACGCTATTTTCAGCTGCTTGCTGAAAAATTTAATTCAGAAGAAAAAGTTGCGACTGAAATTATAAATCTGGAATCTATTTTAGAATTACCGAAAGGGACAGAGCATTTTGTCAGCGATTTGCACGGAGAGTTCCAATCTTTCCAGCACGTACTTAGAAACGGATCCGGCAACGTTAAAGTGAAAATTGATGATCTGCTGAAAGATCGTTTAACGGACGCTGAACTCAGTGAGCTTGCTGCCTTAGTTTATTATCCTGAGGAAAAATTAAAACTGATTAAAAATCAGTTTACCGATAAAGATGAATTAGCTGAATGGTACAAAGCCAAAATTGAACAGCTGATAGAACTTATCGCACATTCTTCTTCTAAATATACGCGTTCTAAACTGCGTAAAGCTTTACCTCAGCAATTCGCCTACATCATTGAAGAATTGCTGTACAAAAAAGACGAGCACGATAACAAAAAACGATATTATGACCGCATTTTAAATGAGATTATCGGACTCGGTCAGGCTGATAAATTAATTACCGGTCTTTCTTTCACAATTCAGAGACTCGTAGTCGATCACCTGCACGTCGTCGGAGATATATACGACCGCGGTCCAGAACCTGATAAAATTATGGACACGTTAATCGATTACCACTCTGTCGATATTCAATGGGGAAATCACGACGTACTCTGGCTCGGCGCTTATGCCGGCTCTAAAGTGTGTCTCGCTAATATTATCCGTATCTGTGCACGTTATAATAACCTCGATATTATCGAAGATGCATACGGCATAAATCTGCGCCCGCTGTTTACACTGGCAGAGAAACATTACGATGATAATGCCGCATTCCACCCGAAAAAAACGTCTGATAAAATTTTATCGGAACATGAGCACCTGCAGATGACAAAAGTTCAGCAGGCAATATCGATTATCCAGTTTAAACTGGAAGCGCCGATTATAAAAAGACGTCCGGATTTCGATATGAATGACCGTTTAGTCCTTGAGAATATTAATTACGAGACGATGGAATACACTGTTGGCGGACAGACTTATAAACTTGAAAACACTTGCTTCAACACAGTTAATCCAGCTGATCCCTCAGCACTTACTGATGAGGAAATGGACGTTATGAATACTCTTCTTATTTCAGTTCAGCAATCAGAAAAACTTAAACGTCATATGAATTTCATGATGAAAAAAGGCAGTCTGTACTTGCGTTATAACGGCAATCTGCTGATTCACGGCTGTATTCCTGTCACTGAAAACTGTGAAATGGAAGGCATGGAAATTAATGGTGACGTCTATTACGGCAGAGAACTGCTCGATCAGTTCGAAAACTATTTACGCCATGCATTTACAAATCTGGATGAGACCGAAGACCTTGCCACCGATTTAATCTGGTATTTATGGACAGGAAAAAAATCATCCCTGTTCGGCAAACGTGCAATGACGACGTTTGAAAGATACTTTATCAGCGACAAAGCAACGCATAAAGAAGATAAAAACCCGTACTACTATTTACGTGAACAGCCTGAAATGGCAGAATCATTTTTAAAAGAATTCGATCTGGATTCTGAAGAAGGCCATATTATAAATGGACATACACCTGTTAAAGAAAAAGAAGGAGAAAATCCGATTAAAGCCGACGGTAAACTGATTGTTATAGACGGCGGTTTTTCAAAAGCCTATCAATCCACAACGGGTATCGCCGGATACACGCTGCTGTTTAACTCATACGGCATGCAGCTGGTTGCCCATCAGGAATTTAACTCAAAAGACAAAGTATTGGAGAATGAATCCGATGTACTCGCAGTCAGAAGAATCGTCGATGAAGAACTCGAACGTAAAAAAGTAAGAGATACCGAAATCGGTAAACGTCTGAGATATGAAATCGATATGCTGAAAGATTTAATGAAACACCGCTATATTAATTAAATATTGCCCATAAAAAACAACGCTCATAGCAATCTATGAGCGTTGTTTTGGCGTTATATATTATTGTGCTGTAAATCCGCCGTCTACAGTTAAAGTGTTTGCTGTCATAAATGATGAATCGTCTGATGCTAAAAATAACGCTGCTTTAGCCATTTCTTCCGATGTACCGAGACGTCCTATTGGCGTACTTCCAGCCAATGCTTCTTTTACTTCTGCCGGAATAATCGGTGTATCGATGAAGCCCGGGCATAATGCGTTTACTCTAATATTTTCTTTCGCATACTCAACACCTAGTGAACGCGTTAAGTTGATCACACCGCCTTTTGCTGCGTTATAAGCAGCACTGCCTGCTGCACCAATCCAGCCGTACATTGACGCAGTGTTGATAATATTACCGCTGCCCTGTTCACGGAAGTAATCGATTGCCAGTTTTGAAAATAAGAAAACTGCATCCAGATCCACATTGACCGTTTTACGATATTCAGCATACGATACTTCGTGCGTCGGTTTCGTTGCACCGATACCTGCGTTATTGAACAGAATATCTATACGGCCGAATTTTTCTATTGTCTTATCAAATACTCTTTTAGCATCTTCTTCACTCGTTACATCTGCCTGTACGAAAATTGTTTCTCCGCCGAACTCTTCAGCAACTTTATTTCCTTTACTTTCATCTAAATCGACGAGAACTAATTTCGCACCTTCTTTATGAAATAACGCTGCTGATGCTTTACCGATTCCTGAAATACCACCTGTGATAACGACGACTTTATCTTGTAATTTTGCCATTGTATTACCTCCAAAATGAATTTCTTTCTTAATTACATTATATCATTTAAATTTTCTGATAATACAGTAATAACCGCTGAAAATTATATGTGCAATTGTTCACATCAAACAAAAAAATGTCTTTAAACTATGTAAAAACGGGTAATACTCAAGAGATATATCAATTACATAAATCATCGCAGAAAGGAGAATTCTATGACTGCTCTTACAGTGGGTCTGATTCCGGCTCCAGGAATGCCGCGGACTTTGATTGAGAAAATTATTGATGATCTTCCCGATCTTGCCGCAGAGTTTATTGATACAGACTGCACTTTTAAATTTGAAGTTGAAATCAGCCCTTTGGCAAGTTCGTCGGAATACATTAACGAAACAATTCAAAGAATGGTTAAGATAAAAGAAAAGAATGACTGGGATTATGTCATCGGCATTACCGATCTGCCGAGCTTGTCTGAAAATAGAGTAGTCGTGTCAGAGTTTGATTCACAAAAATCAGTCTCACTGCTCTCCCTTCCTTCACTCGGATTCTTTTATATAAAAAGGAAATTAAAACGGATGGTGACACATCATCTGGAATATTTGTATAAATATAATGAAGACAGTGCGTCATTTAGAAGCACTGAACTTTTAACTCCGACTGTAATGAATATTTCCCGGGAAACCCCCATCGAAGATAATGAGAGTACCAACCGTTACATTATTAAGTCATATATTATCGGCTGGCTGAAAATCATTTTAGGCATGACCTACATTAACGAACCGTGGTCTATTGTTACCAACTTTAAAACATTGGTGTCTCTGGCATTTGCAACTGGGACATATGTTGCTATATTTTCAACTCCGTGGGAGCTCAGCATAGATTATCAGCCGTGGCGATTGATTGCTTTAATGCTGTTTTCTATTACAGGCATGGTGCTCTGGCTGATATATGCTCATAAATTATGGGAAAGGTCGTCGGAAAAAACGACAGCTCATTACCGCTGGCTTTATAATCTGACAACATTTATGACACTCTTGTTCGTTTCAGTGGCCAACTACGGTATTCTCTTTATCCTGCTTACAATATCTGTTTCCATGTTCGTACCGCCGGAAATTTTTAATGAATGGACACGGGCTGATGAGAATTTCACAATAATGAATTATATAAACCTGATATGGTTTACAACTTCTCTCGGCATACTTGCAGGAGCACTGGGTTCTACCGCCGAAAGTGAGGATAAAATCCGTAACGTAACTTATTCATATCGTCAGAGATACAGGTACAATAAACTTCAAGAAGAAGATGGGGATTCCAACTGAGAACCAGGAGAGGAGGAAAATTATGATTCGTTTAGGATTAATCGTCGCCCCCGGGACCGCTAAAAATATTATCAATAAAATAGAAGAGGAACTGGCTGAAGATTTAAAAAAACAGTTCTCAGCGACTGATGAGTGGGAAATTGATATTGTTGTCGACCCCTTGACCGGCGAAACAGAG
>CANRKV010000122.1 GCA_947631305.1 uncultured Jeotgalicoccus sp. | reverse complement strand
TTCAAAGTTATCAAACTTTTGTAATATAACTGTAATGTTTTTAATAGAAGACTAAATCGATTAAAACCAGTGTTATACCGGCAACAAACCAGCCGATTGTAGTCGGAATTGACCAGACCATAATCTGTTCTTTTACTTTAGTAATACCGAGCATTCTGTTGACTACCCAGAATAAGCTGTCATTGAAGTAAGAGAAGCACATTGCTCCAAATGCTGCTGCCTGTGCTGCAAGAACCGGATCAAGACCCATGTTCGATACAATCGGTGCTGCAATAGAAGCCGCAGTAATCATTGCTACAGTCCCACTCCCCTGTACCAGTCGTACAAATGTCGCAATAAAGAATGGGATAAGAATCGCAGGTACACTCCACGTTGCAACATATTCCGCAACAACCTGACCTGTTCCGCTTACACGCAATACTTCTCCAAGCGCTCCGCCTGCACCAGTAACAAGCAGGATAATACCCGCAGTTTTAATTCCGCTTTCCAGCTCGTCAAGTGTTGCATCTTTAGAATATCCTTTAGTCAGGAAAATAAGTGAGTACAAAAGACCAAGGCCGACAGCGATAATAGGATTCCCTAAAAACGTAATGTACGACAATATCGTCTCTGAAAGATTTGTAATTCCACTTTCCTGTAATGCATTAATCCCCGTATTACCGAAAATTAAAATTAGCGGGATAGCAATTGGCAATACAGATAAAATAAATGATGGGAGTTCTTTTTCGCGATCTGAGACTGCATCTTCAAACTCTGCAAATGCTTCTTGTGCAGTCGGACGGTAATAACCTTCTCCATCTTCTTCAGGCAGCTGGTAAATTTTACGGCCCACCCACTGCGCGTATAATACACCTGAAATGACAACAGGCACAGAAACGACTAAACCAACGATAACCATTTTACCTACGTCAGCACCGAATATTCCTGCCACACCTAGTGGCCCCGGTGTCGGCGGCACTGCATGGTGTGTTGTCGCAAGTCCAACTGCCAGTGCAACTCCGATCGTAATGACAGATTTACCTGTCTGGCGTGATAATGCTTTAACCAGCGGATGTAAAATCACGAATGCTGAATCGACAAAGATTGGAATTGCAACGATATAACCACTGACTGCAATCGCCCATTCTTCTTTTTTGCGCCCGATAAATTTAATCATCGTATAAGCAAGTTTTTCAGCAGCACCTGAAATTTCCATGATTTTCCCCATCATAATACCAAGACCGATAATGATACCTATCGAGGCTAATGTGGAACCAAATCCAGATGAAATAGTGCCTATTGTATCTTCAGGCGACATACCACCGACAATACCGGTAATTACAGCTGCGATAATTAATGCAAGAAATACGTGAATGCGTGTTTTAAGTACTAAAAAGATAAGCAGTGCAATACCAATAAATAATCCGACTATCATTTGTGTTGTTGAAACATCTGCCATGTTGTTTTCCCTCCAGCAAAAAGCGTTTTCATTTTATGTAAATTAAATGGGCGGATAAACCGCCCCGTAAATTAGTTTCTGAAAGTTAATGCATATTCTCCTGCAAGCTTGATACATTCTTCCATACTTTCACTTGATGCAATATTTTGACCCGCAATATCAAATGCTGTTCCATGGTCAACTGAACTTCTTAGGAATGGAAGACCATTCGTGATTGATATTGTCTTATGGAAGTCTGTCATTTTAGCGGCGATATGTCCCTGGTCGTGGTAAAGAGAAATAACTGCATCATAACGCCCATTAAGAGCCTGGAAGAATACAGAGTCTGCTGGAACCGGTCCTGCAACTTCGTAACCGTCTTTCTGCGCACGTTTGATACCCGGTGTAATTTCATCGATTTCCTCATTACCGAAAAGCCCGCCTTCGCCACTGTGAGGGTTTAATCCTGCAACTGCAAGTTTAGGTTCTTTAACACCCAGTTTAATTAATGCATCATATGAACGTTTAATATAATCGTGCACACGCTCAGCTGTCATTTGGTCAATTGCAGCCTTCACTGACAAGTGGCGAGTCAGGAAGAATATTCTCAAACTTCTCACTTGGAACATCGTTAATGGATCATGTGAGTTCGTCAGTTCTTCAAGCATTTCAGTATGACCGATAAACGGTACTTCAGCCGCTTTCAATGATTCTTTGTTAATTGGAGTTGTTGCCATTGCATCAACCTTGCCGTCCATAGCAAGTTTAATTGCATGTTCGATATATTCAAACGCAGCTTTCCCACATTGCTTCTGCACTTCACCAAATTCGAACGTTTTTGTATCGATGTTATTTAAATCGATTAAGTTGATTGCATTGCTTGAGAAGTCTGCTTCTTCAACTTCTTTGATTACATTTACCTGAAGATCAGTTCCTGTAATTTCAAGTGCTTTATCGATGATTTTTTTATCGCCGACAACGATTGAATTCGCCGCTTCAAGCACCTCGTTGTTTAAGAATGATTTCACTGTAATTTCCGGACCTATTCCTGCCGGATCTCCCATTGGTACTGCGATAATTGCTTTTGTCATTTATAATTCCTCCTATTTTGATTTTAAATACTGTACTGCTTCATACAGCGTGTGTCTGTTACCAATCATGCCGCCTTTAGTAACGAGGGGCAGTCCTTCATATTTACCGCCGAGCAGATGCCCATATGCAATCAGCGGGCCCACTTCATCGATGAGCTTGATACCGCTGGCAAGTGTAATGCTCGCAAGAGACGCTGTGACATCGCCACCGCTCACGTAACATCCTTTAATTTCGTGTGTCGATTCATCGAGCAGACGTTTTGTAATTGTCGCAAGTCCGTCTGTAATACGTTTGGCTACACGATCCGGTGTAACATCATGCTGAGCCGCAATTTTCTTAATATCGATAATGACGAGGTTTTCTTCGTTCGTCGTAATAACAACGACTTCATTTTCCTCCATACGCTCCTTGGCCAGCCGCACACTTCTATCGACTTCTTCGTGCCATTTTTCATCGAACGTTGCAAGTTTGTTAATATCAGGAATTACCGGTGTTAGTTTCAATCTGTCGATTAAATACACCAGCTGTCTTTCCGATACTTTCGTAGCGCTCCCGACTGTTACGATAATTTTACGGTCATCACCGACCTGGTCTGCTCTGTATTTTGCATAAAGAGAAGTAAAGGGTCCCGGATCAATAGGAACAATTTTTTTATCCGTATAACCGCAGAGCGTCTCAGCGATAAACTCAATATCATTATTTGTTACGGAATCGAGGACAATAATTTTGTTCCCTTCATCAACCAGCTTTTTAAAACTGCTGGTAAAGATATCCCGGTCATCAGTCATATCGTTAATCGTCAGCATCCCTACTTTATGATTAGTCTGCGACGAAATAATTTCCGGCACGTATGATGTTGTAATCGGGGTGATTGGATCGTTTGCCGCATCTGTTTTATGCAGCGGTAAATTATCGACTATAAGATAGCCGCCGACGGTAATCCTTCCGGAGTCTGGAAACGATGGCACCACGACTCCGATTGAATCCTCACCTACAGTTTCAAGTATCATGTCTATTTCTATACCAACATTACCGCGAAGCGTAGAATCAATGCGTTTGCATAATATGTCAGCGTCCCATTTTTTCAGCTTATTAAGAGATCCGCCGACTCTGTAATCAAGGACTTTTTTTGAAGCATAGCGGCTGTCTGTATCAACAATAATTGCATCGGTTTTATCGTCTTGAATTAAATCGTTGTAATGGAAATATGTAGCTGGATGAAAACCATTTTTACTGAGTCGGACACCGGTCGCATTCGCTCCAGTTAAATCGTCCGCAATAATTCCTATTTTCACGATTCACCCTCCTTATATTACAGTCGTGTGTTCGGCAAGCTTTTCGAGCTCTTTTTCTCCAGCATTATTATCTGTAATAATTCCTGTAAAATCTTTTAAATCGCAAATTTTTGAAAATGCAGTATGATTCAATTTACTGGAATCCACGACGAGATACGCAGCCTGACCGCACTTCATCATTAAACGCTTCACTTTGGCTTTCTCAATTGTCGGTGCAAAAATACCTTCATCAATTGTCATAGCCTGTGTACCGACAAAAGATACGTTCACTCTAATATTGTTAAGGACATCAATCGTCTGTGCACCATACATTGAGCCGATATTCTGCTGAACAGTACCTCCCAGAATAATCACTTCATGGTGGCTGTCTATTAACTCAGCCGCTGCCTTAATATCATTCGTTATAATACGTACAGTGAAATTTTCATTCTTTAACATCTTGCAAATTTCCAAAGTCGTTGTACCGGCGTCGAGCAGAATCGTCTCATCTGGTTTGATGAACTGCATTGCTTTTTTCGCAATCAGTCGTTTCTCTTCTATATTTACCAGCTGTTTCTTAACAAAAGGCACTTCATTTAAGAATGAATCTTTTAGTAAGATTGAATTAGATGTTCTGATAATCTGCTCATTCGATTCAAGTTCTTTTAAATCACGGCGCACTGTCATTTCAGAAACATTAAGCTCAGAAGCAAGAAGCTCAATCGTCACATTACTATCCTCAGCTACGCGGTTTATAATATATTGTTGTCTTTTATTCTTCATATTCAATCACCTTGAGATTCATTATATTGTTTATTTTTAACATTGTAAAGATTATTCTGTTATTTATTAACACTATTAATTAATTTTTGTTACTTTTTAACATTATAGGATTAATTATAACTTCAGCCAGTAGTTGGGAAATCTATGAAATCAGTTCATAGATATTCTAAATCGTTAGGATTCCTATGAACTCAATTCATTGAATTCCCAAACCCCCCAGAATCCCTATGAAATCAATTCATTGAACTTCCAAACCTCTGGAATCCCTATGAACTCAATTCATTGAACTCCCAAACCCCCAGAATCCCTATGAAATCAATTCATTGAACTTCCAAATCCCTGGGATTCCTATGAAATCAACTCATTGAACTCCCAAACCCCCGGAATCCCTATGAAATCAACTCATTGAACTCCCAAACCCCCGGAATCCCTATGAAATCAACTCATTGAACTTCTACATTCCCATTATAATTGTCAGTCCAATCCGATGAGCCAACGCATCCATCCCGTCAAAAACAAAAAAGTAAAACCCGCCAATCCGGATTTTACTTTCCGCTTACTATA
>CANRKV010000121.1 GCA_947631305.1 uncultured Jeotgalicoccus sp. | reverse complement strand
CCTGTTAAATGGTGTTCGGCAATCTTTTCAAGTTCAAGCTGCAGTTCGATATCTATAGTGAGATATAAGTCGTCTCCGGCTTTTCCCTCTTCAATCGTCTCTTCACCGGTCACTCTGCCGGACTTGTCAGTCGTATATTTAACCTGCGGTTTTTCACCGCGGAGAACGTCCTCATACTGGAATTCCAAGTAAGACTTTCCTACTCTGTCGTTACGCGAATATCCGAGTGCCTGGTAATATTCAACAAGTTCACGAGGCAGTCCTTCATCGTTTGTCGACACTTCACCGAGAACTGTGCGGAGTGCTGCATCATAAGGATACTCCCGCTGCCAGTCAAGCCCGGTTGAAATTCCTGCAAGCTGTTCCAGATCTTCATTAACTTTTGCAAACTCTTCCTCGGTAACATCTTCACTTTTCACGATGACCGGGTTAAGTTCACTCGCTGAGACCATTTCAACGTAAACAGCGATAATATTTAAATCTTCTTCATTTAATACTGAATCTGTAAATTCTTCATCGATAATATTATAAGCATCTTCATTAAAATCACTCTGGGAGATTCCTCCGTTTTCAAGCAATGTAACCTGTTCGGGCATAATTGCTGATAACTCTCCCGGATAGTTATTAATAATATAATCCTGCTTATCACGGAGCGACAGACGTTCAGTATCCATAGTTATGTATGTACTGAGAGTGGTTGCCACATCCATTATTTCAAAGTTAGACATATTTCTGTGTCTGGTGAAATAAATAGCCTGCTCAGCAGTGTTACCGACAAGAAGATTGCCGTTGCGGTCGTAAATTTCACCCCGCGGCACACTCTGATTGATTTCAACATACTGTGCATTTTCCACCTGTTCCTGATATGTATCACCGAGAACAATCTGCAGGTAGCCGAGACGTACAATAAGAATTAAGAAAAGAATAAAAACAATCAGCATAATTATATTAATACGCGATTTCAGCACCTGTTTATTTATAGCATCCAAACTTTTAATTTTTGCTCGTTTCAACCTGCATCAAACCCTTTTATAAAGTCCACATCATTTTAACATATTTTAATGCAGGTATACTAAAATAAAAAAAGACGAGGATAAAATCCCCGTCTTTTTAATGCTGTATTATTTAGCAGCCTGATATAATTCGCTAACTTTGTCCCAGTCTACTACGTTCCAAATTGCGCCTAAATATTCAGGGCGTTTGTTTTGGTATTTAAGGTAGTAAGCGTGTTCCCAAACGTCAACACCGAATACTGGAGTTTTACCTTCAGATACAGGGTTGTCCTGGTTTGGAGTGCTTGTAATTTCTAAAGCACCGTTATTAACAACTAGCCAAGCCCAGCCTGAACCAAAACGGCCAGCGCCTGCTGCTTCAAATTCTTCTTTAAATTTATCAACTGAACCGAAAGCTGATTCAATTGCTTCTTTTAATTCACCTGATAATTCTTTTTTCTCCGGAGAAAGTAATTCCCAGAAGAATGTGTGGTTAAGGTGTCCCCCACCGTTATTACGTACCGCAGTCTTGATGTTTTCTGGTACAGCGTCTAAGTTTTTAACAATTTCTTCGATCGATTTAGACTCGAGATCTGTACCTTTAACTGCGTCGTTTAATTTTGTTACATAAGTGTTATGGTGCTTAGAGTGGTGAATCTCCATCGTTTCTTTGTCGATATGAGGTTCTAAAGCATCATAAGCATATGGTAATTTTGGTAATTCAAAAGCCATAATTAAAAATCTCCCTTCAAAATTGTTTACATCCTAAATATAGCAATTTGATGTTAAAATAACAATTAGATTGCTTAATGTTTTTTTAAATAAGACTAAGGTCTTATTATTATACGTATTTAAGGATGATAGAATGAAATACTTTGAATTTATTAAACGTCTCGCAACATTTAAAAAGTATCCTCTGTTTCGTACTGTACCCTTTCGGTACCTGCTGTTAAACATATTGCTGCTGTCAATTTTTATTTCGCTGCCGTTTATTACCTCATTATTGGCAACGGTAAATACATTTGGACAAATCGGCGAAATAACAGAAGCTGGTAATGAGATTCCAGAGTTTGAGATAGTGAATGGAAAGTATGTCGGTGAAGATATTAGTTATGATGTAAATCACAACATAGTATTATTCACTGAAGATATCAGTACAGAAGAAACAGAACAGTTGGATGAGAATGTCCTATTCGCTTTTCTTCAGGATGGGATTTACATAAAAGATATTCAAAACGGTACTTTCAGCTACAGCTTTATCGGAGATATAACTGATAATGAATTACTGGAGCAGTTTGTTTCCAGTCAGATGTCGAGTCTGTATTTCTACATATTTATTTATATTACTATATATATTGTTGTTATTTATTTCTTCATCTTTACGCTGCTGCTGTTCCTGTCACTGTTATTAAGTTTCATTGCAAATCTTGCAGGCAGAAAAACAGATTATATGAACTGGTTTAAAATCGGTTCTTATATAATGATGCTGCTCGCACTGCCGATTGGTATTATTGCAGTCTACACAGAAATCTTTTACTGGGTTATACTGGTAATCGCATTAGTACCGTATATTTATTACTTTAAAAAGCTGCCAAAACAAAAGAAAACGCATTCCTAATGCAAGATGGTTACATTTGTCTCAGTTTTTTATTATAATAAGAGTATAAATTAGAAAGAATTTTAGATTAGGGGCTTGTATATGTCTGGAATTACACATCGTACACAAACTAGAAAAGTTAAAGTTGGCGATCTTACTATCGGCGGAGCCGATGAAATTATCATTCAAAGTATGACAACTACGAAAACACATGATGTTGAAGCGACTGTTGCTCAGATTAACGAGCTTGAAGAAGCAGGATGTCAGATTGTTCGCGTTGCATGTCCAAAAGAAGAAGATGCGCTTGCTATTGCAGAGATTAAAAAGCGCATCAATATACCGCTTGTTGTCGATATTCACTTCGACTATAAGCTTGCATTAATCGCAGTTGAAGGCGGCGCGGATAAAATCCGTATCAACCCGGGTAACATCGGGCGCCGTGAAAAAGTGGAAGAAGTCGTTAAAGCTTGTAAAGCTAAAGGTATTCCAATCCGTATTGGTGTTAACGCAGGAAGTCTTGAACGCCATATTATTAAAAAATACGGTTTCCCTACTGCAGACGGAATGGTTGAAAGTGCACTGCACCATATTAAGATATTAGAAGATCTTGATTTTCACGATATTATCGTTTCGATGAAAGCATCGGATGTTAATCTTGCAGTCGAAGCGTATGAAAAAGCATCTAAAGCATTTGATTACCCGCTGCATATCGGTATCACAGAAAGTGGAACGTTATTTGCAGGTACTGTTAAGAGTGCTGCAGGTCTTGGTACAATTATTTCAAAAGGTATCGGGAACACAATGCGTATTTCATTATCAGCAGATCCGGTAGAAGAAATTAAAGTATGTAAAGAACTTCTGAAAACTTTCGGTCTTGCAAGTAACGCAGCGACATTAATCGCCTGCCCTACATGCGGACGTATCGAAATTGACCTGATTGCTATTGCAAACGAAATGGAAGAATATATTTCACACGTCAAAGCGCCGCTTAAAGTAGCAGTACTTGGCTGTGCAGTAAACGGCCCGGGTGAAGCCCGTGAAGCAGATATCGGTATTGCCGGTGCCCGCGGAGAAGGATTGCTCTTCATGCATGGTAAAACAGTACGTAAAGTGCCGGAAGAAACTATGGTCGACGAACTTAAAAAAGAAATCGACATTTTGGCAGAAGCACACTACGAGAAACAGCGTCTTGAAAAAGAAGAAGCTGAAGCTAAATAATATATTGAAACCCGCTGCATTTTCTGCAGCGGGTTTCATTATGTCCTTCATTGCTATTTTAAGCATAAATATATATAGTGAATAACGGAATTTAAATTAACAGAATAAAAGTCAGGTGCAATTTATGAAAAACATAATGAATATAATATTTCTTACAGTTATCGCTCTGATTCTGCTTACCGTATTGGTATTCTGGTTTACAGATACAGTTATCCGCCCGTCAGTCGCAGTATTGCTTGTAGTAATTCTTGCAGCAGCTGTTATCGTTAAAAACAAATTGGCGAAGAAAACGGAAGAAAAAGAATAAGAATAAACAGTAATCCGGCAACCCTGGCATACTCACGAAATAACACAAAAACAGCCCGGAATTCCTAAATAAGAGTTCCGGGCTGTTTTATATATTATTGGCATACTTCGCATAAGCCGTATAATTCCACTTTATGACTGTTAATCTTCACGCCGTTCAGTTCGTTTTCCCACGTCTCGACCGGACAGTATTGAACGACTCTCGTTTCTCCGCAGCGTTCGCATATGAAATGATGGTGGTGATGATCAGTGCAGGAGATTTTATACTGCATTTCCCCGCCGAATGTCGTCTGCTCCAGTACATTGATGTCTTTCAGCGTATGAAGATTCCGGTATATCGTATCGTAACTGATTCCCGGATATTCCTGATTCATCATTTCCTGAATTTCTTTAGCAGATAAATAGCGTTCGTCTTCCATGAATATTTCAATCATGCGAAGGCGTTTTTTTGTTACTTTAAATTTTGCTTCTTTTAGCATTTCTTTATAATCAACTAGTTCTTTGTGCATTCCTAACAACTCCTACACGATTTAATACCAGCGTACATAATAATATAGCGATAGCTACAAGTACTATCGTACCTCCGGGTGATATGTTCAGATGGAATCCAAGGAACAGTCCGGCTATTACTGAAATTTCTCCAAAAATTATGCTGACTATCATAAGCTGCTTGAAACTTGATGTGATTCTCATGGCACTTGCGACCGGCAGTGTCATCATCGCACTGACCAGCAGTATCCCGACAATGCGCATCGATGCACTGATTACGAGTGCAACAAGGATAATAAATATGATATGAATGTATTTGCTCAACTTCATAACACCTGCGTATTCTTCATCAAATGAAATAAAGAACATTTCTTTGTATAAGAAGAATACAAACAGAATAACGATTGCACCGATAATACTGATCAGTATGAGGTCGCTAAAGCTGACCGCGCTGATGCTGCCGAAAAGGTAACCGAATAAATCCTGATTAAAGCCATTTGCCAGTGATAAGAATAAGACACTGAGCGCAATACCGAGACTCATTATTATCGGAATTGCTATTTCGGAGTAATGTTTATACACGCCTCTAAGCTTTTCGATGCCGAGCGCACCGATAACAGAAAATACGACACCTGAAATTACCGGGTTAATTACAATATTAAATATTGATGTTA
>CANRKV010000120.1 GCA_947631305.1 uncultured Jeotgalicoccus sp. | reverse complement strand
ACAGTTGTTACAAACGGCGACGAACTTCGCACGGCTATGTCCGGAAGCGTTTGGTCGGTGCTGGGTGGCGTTTCGGATAAGCTTTTTTACAGGATCGAGCATTCGCTGACGAACACTGCGTTTGATTTTACCCTCGGAAACTACTTTGGCAAATTGATAGTTGACATCATTTGCGAATTTGTGCTGTGGCTTTTGCTGTTTTTTGCAATCAAGTACCTTTTGATTGGTATCAAATATCTTTTGAAACAGATGACTCGATACGGATTTTTCAAGGTCATAGACAGATTTGTGGGTATGGTGTGGGCAATCGGTCTGACTTATGTTATTGTTGTCGGCGTGATACTCACCGCATCCGAATTGATCGTTGTTCGTTTTGCCCCCGGTGCACAACATGTTTTGAGCGAAACAATCGAGCAGTCTGTCGTGCTCAAATTTTTCCACAACACAAATATTTTGGGCAATATTCTTTCCAATCTGTTTGGCATGCCCCTTGTTGCCACTTGACTTTCGATTTTTGCCCCAAAACATGATACAAACCGATTTTTTCAATTAACTTTTGCGCGTACTCATGTTTCACAATGTTTTTGTGCTTTAAGAAACGCTTATTCTCGCGAGCAACGGTTTTATGCTTATTCGTCGATATTATAATATAATGTAACTACTGACAAGGTAATTATTTGAAATACTCTCTTCTCCGTTTTGCATGCCCCTTGCCACCGCCCGACTTCCGATTTTTGCTCCAAATCATGATACAAACCCGATTTATTGCAACCACCCTTGTCGTGCAATCATGTTGCACAATGTTTTTTTTAAGAAACGCTTATTCGCGTGAACAACGTTTTTGTGCTTATTAGTCAATATTATAATATAATGTAACTACTGACAAGGTAATTATTTGAAATACTCTCTTCTCCGTTTTGCATGCCCCTTGCCACCGCCCGACTTCCGATTTTTGCTCCAAATCATGATACAAACCCGATTTATTGCAACCACCCTTGTCGTGCAATCTTGTTTCACAATGTTTTTTTTAAGAAACGCTTATTCGCGTGAGCAACGTTTTTATGCTTATTCGTCGATATTATATGGTATAATTATTAATAATGTAACTATTTGAAATACCTTCTTCTCTGCTTGGCGTGCTCCTTGTCGCCACCGGACCTTCGGTTTATGCCCCAAATCATGATACAAACCCAGCTTGCTCGCAAGGAATTTTTTGAGTACTTACGTTTCACGGTATTGTTTGCGATATGAGACAAACTTGTTTTGGCAAGCAGATATCTCGGTGCATATCTATCTGAATTTTGGTTACATATTATGACCATAAAGCCAGCTGTTCGGACATGATTTTTTTCGTTTAATTTAGAGCATTCAAATTTTATCTTTTTTACTTTGGTCTATCATGTTTCATAAAACATTCTTTACTTTTTTAACACAAAACCTTTTAACAAATACTTGTTTTTTTTCGATATTGTAATAATCCGAGTTCTATGTCAAATGTTGGGGCGTAGGTATTTTCCCCAACATATAATTGAATCGGTTTGTTCCCTCTCTCCGTGGCATTACTGCCACCGAGAGAGGGCTTCTTTTATCCGCATGCAAGCAGTATTCTTTTCCTGAATCTCTCGAAGTTCCTCACTCCATATGCGTTCCTTTTCAGCACCTTTATCTTGTTGTTCTTCACTTTAATAAACCCATTCGTATATGGTCCAGCGAGTTGCTTATGTACTCGAACCAATTCTCAAACGCTCGTATACATTCGTTAAATTCAGGTATTTTACTCTCTTTTGCCGGTTCTATCCAATTCTTTAAGAATACCCTTTTTCTTCTGAATCTTTGCATTTTACAAAGTCTCTGAACAGCTCTTTTATTACCCAAGCGGTATATAACTCATCACTGTGTCCGGGTATTACTTTCAATTTCGACTCCTTTTTATCTCTTGCGATCGGTAGTCGTGTATCTGCTTTCTGTACTTACATAAACGTCGGTATTACTAAAATTGTTTTCAATTTTTTCCACAAAAACGTTTCCCAAATCCGGATATTTTTTGACGCAATTATCCATAGAGCAACCTCCCGTTTCTTGTTAGATCTACCAATTCAATTATACACTGAAAAAATGTTGCTATATTTTCTCTTACACCTCTACATTTATTATAGAATCCTTGTTGCAACTAACTTTGTCACGCGATTATGTTTCACAGTTTTTTGCATTATAAGACAAACTTGTTTTTGCACGCAGATATCTCGGTGCATATCTATCTGAATTATAGTTATATATTATGACCATAAAGCCAGCTGTTCGGGCATGATTTTTTCATTTAATTTAGACCATTCAAATTTTCTCTTTTTGCTTTGATCTGTCATATTTCATAACAAATTCTTTCCTTTTTAAGCACAAAACCTTCAAAAACTCGCATGTTTTCATCGATATTGTAATAATCAATGTTACCCAAGCGGTTATTTCCTCTTCATTTGACTTTATGTGTTAAAAGTTCATAATTTTCTTTACGTTTTGAGATACACCAAATGCAATAAAATCCTTTCGTTGCGTTTCGTTTGTGTTAACCCACTATTTAATAAAATTTCCTATTTAATTAAATACGATAATTTTTGGATTTAATGATGCCTCGATGCTTGGGGCGCTCAGTATTGCACATACAAACCTTTATGTTTTGCCGATATTATCGTGAAATATTATAATGATAGGACTGCTATTGTGCAAGACTTTTTAGTTTAATTTGGGACATTCAATTTTTATCGTGTTATGCTTTTGTCTATTCTTGCCTCGTAACACCTTCATTGCTTTTGGGCACAAAAATATTTTAGCAAAACCCTTGTATTTTTGTCGATATTTTCGTGATGTCTTATGATGTGTGTTCCACTTTGGGACAACATTTACTTAATTTAGTACGTTCACGTTTTATTTGGTTGGTCTGTTCATTTTTTATACCCCCCCCCTGCATTTTTGAAAAAATAAATCACGATATACACTTCTCCCCGACCATCCATATTGATTAGTTCTTCTATCTGATAATTTTTCCTATTTATTTCACCAGCCTAATTTTCTGGTTTGTTGTTATGTTTGCTGTTGGTACTAAATCAGCAGGGGATTCTGTATTTGTGCCGATTTTGTCGCGATGCATTATAATAATTTTGTCCGCTATATAGCAATTTTCTCATTTAGTTTGATTTAGCGCGTTCAAAATTTTTCGTATTTTGCCTTAATCTGTTCGCATTTTATGACATATACTTTGCTTTTTTTGCATGAAAAATTCTGACAAACTTTTGTATTTTTTTGATATTATAATAATCAATGGAACCCAAAACTGTTTCACCCTTTTGACTTTATGCGTTAATATTTCATAACATTTTTTTTGCTTTTGTAACATCCAAGATTAGCACGCAAAGCCTTTGTGTCTTTTTTGATATATTCGTGCTGTATTATAATGAATGTGGCTCATTTTTGACAACATTTCTTTTCATTAAATTTAGGACGTTCAAATTTTTTCTTGATTTACAGTGATCTGTTCAAACTTTATAACCTTCCCTGCGCCTTTAAGTGCGTAAAAAAGCGCCAAGGTTCTTTTTCTACAATCCACATTGTCGCACTATTATTTGATAATAATTTCTCTTTTTTCACTACTGGCGATTTGCGAATTTAATGTTGCCTTTGAGTTTAGAGCACACACGATCAGCAAACAAAAGTCCTTGATTTTGTCTAATGTGTTACAATAATTTTGTCCACTAATACAGCAACCTTCTCATTTCATTTGATTTATCGCGCTCAACTTTTATCGTGATTTGGTTTTTCTGTTCGCGTTTATACGCCTGCATTTTTGAAAAAAACATGGAAAAGCGATAAGATCCTCTTTCCGACAAACCATATTATTCATTTTTATTTGATAACATTTACTATTTATTTCGCCACTTTATTTTTTTGATTTTTGATACCTTTGCGTTCGGGACGCACACACGATCTGCAAACGAAAACCTTTGTGTCCTTTTTGATATATTCGTGCTGTATTATAATGAATGTTGCTCATTTTTGACAACATTTCTTTTCATTAAATTTGTGACAATCAATTCTTTCGCGCTTTACTTTATGTCGTTCAAATTTCATATTACCCCAGCGTTTTTGTATAAATATGAAAACGCGATAATGATCATCTGCCACAAATCATATTTATTCCACTACTTGATACGGGTTTTTTGTTTGAAATGTTCGAATTTAACAAAAAAGTTGCCACTTTGATTGCAAAAAAAACACCACGAAAAATGGATAATTTGACAAAAATAGCTTAAAATGAAATTCTGTTGTGTCTTTTTTGCTAATTTGCAATTAGTATTTTCAGAAAGTTCCTTCTCGCTGTCTTCAAGGTCTAGTGCGGACGAATTCTATTTCGTGGTCGTTTTTCACCAATTGCCTTCTTCATTTTCCACAACAATGGTCCTTTATTTGTTAGTTTATATTTTTGACCACATTTTCGTTTGGAGTTTTTATTATATTGAAAACTCTTTGCTTGTAAATAAGTTAATCGGAAACAATTTATCGCTCATTGCACTAATTCTGACCATAAAGCACACTGTTCGACAACAAGTAATTTGTCTTACATTACAACATTTATTTTTGTAATTATTATAAATGAACGTTGTTCATTATTGAGATTTCGTATTGATTTGGCAAGTCGCATAAAATTATGGCGCATGAATTTGACTGAGATCCCACGCCTCACTTAAAAGGTCCGATTTTACTCTTTATTTTTGCGCTAAACGGCAATTCACACTATATTTAGAAAAAAAATGACGAAGATCGGATTTTCGATGTAAAATTCCCGCTCGGCGCTTTAATACACTAATAAAAATCTCCACAACGTCATTTTTTTCAAATATTTTTCATCAAAAGGCGCATATATTCATAACTGGGCATATTGATTTAAGAAAAACAAATTTACATACCCCGCATTTTTCGCTTTTTATCAAATATAATATACTGAAAACAAGGCAACACACGATTTCTTATTCTGAAAATTCAAACCAAATTTAATTACACCACTATATGTTTCTATGACTTTGGCACATTAGGTTAGCGAAATCAACGTCCATCAAGAATTTCTTTTCGCACATGCGACGTTCAGTGATTGCTTCCTTTCCACAACACGAATTGATTATTCTTTTATCATTTGGGTAAAGAATCCAACAAAACAGGTAAATGGAGCCGTATTGCAATCGAAAACAGGACAGACGTCGCCTTCGCAAGACGCGACCAGCTCATAAAGGC
>CANRKV010000119.1 GCA_947631305.1 uncultured Jeotgalicoccus sp. | reverse complement strand
CGCATCCGGTTGAAATCATATAATCGACCGCATGAGGTATTTGTCTTGATGTGATCCACTCGTTGGGACGAAAATAGCTATTCGTCCCGATGAGACATTCTCATGCGGTCGATTATATGATTTCAACCGGATGCGGGGCCTTCATCGGATCGATAACTAATATTTTGAGGTCATCTTATCGCTCATGCCTATGCATTTACTGTTTCATAGCCATGACGGTGTCTCATATAGACGCATCCTGTAAATCGCAGTCATGAACTGGTCTCATGCCTACGAATCCATCCATGCATATACATGAGCAGTCATCATAAATATGTATTCTCATTTGCGTATACATGAGCGCTCATTATTATATCTAAAACTCAATACGCGAGTCTCCTCAAGTATTCCACCCAACAAAAAAACCACTCTCCCAGCCGGGAAAGTGGTTTCTGTTTAATCTTTAAGAATACTCTACTCTCGGTTTCTTCAGTCCGATTAAGTAGCCTAAAATGTAGCCGACAATCATGAATGGAATCCACTCAAAGCTGTAGCTGAATAATGGAAGTGACTCAAGCCAGCTCATTTCCATCCAGCCATTTCTGTGAACAACAGCCAGGACAGATAATACTGTAACTACATATACTGGTATTTGCAGGCTCAGTCTTGGTGACGGAATGAAGTATGTCGCAATCAGGAGCAATACAGTCGTCATTGCTATCGGATAGATGACTGACAGTATCGGTACACTTGTTGCAATAACCTGATCCAGTCCCTGGTTCGCAAGGCCGAATGAAATTAATATAAATGCAACAACCCACACTTTGTAAGGTACTTTAGGCAGAATGCTGTTGAAGTACTCTGATACTGATACGATAAGCCCAGTACCTGTCGTAATACATGCTAAGAACACAATCAAACCAAGTAAAATTGGTCCGAAGATGCCGAACACATCACTGCTCATGTAAGTTAGCAGGAATGTTCCCAAGTTCTGATCATCAACTAGAGCGCCGCCAAGGTCTACACGGTTTGCTAACCAGCCAAGAGAGATATAAATCGCTCCAAGCAGTACAGCTGCAAGTAATGCAGATTTCATTGTGCCGACAAGTAAATCACGGCGGTTAGTAATACCAAGCTGTCTGATTGAATTCAGTACGAGAACACTGAATGCAATCGCTGCAATCGCGTCCATCGTTAAGTATCCTTCAGTAAAGCCGATTGTAAACGGTGAAGACTCCTGGAATGTTACTGATGCCGGGTTGATTGAGTTACTGAAATAAGCGATCCCTGCAACGATGATTAAGAGCAGTATTCCAATAAGTAGGAGCGGTGTAAGCACCTGACCGATAGTATTAATTAATGTTCCCGGTTTAAGACTTAATAATAAGACTATGATAAAGTATGCTAATGAAAAAACCAGTAACCAGACGCCGGTGTTTTCACTTAAGAACGGCACGATAGCCATTTCATAAGCAGTTGTTGCTGTTCTTGGTATTGCAAAGAACGGTCCGATCGTTAAGTAAATAGCGACCAGAAATGCTACTCCGAATGCAGGATGAATATTTTTTAATGATTCTTTATATCCATCTTTAGAAATTGAACCTACGATAACTCCGATTAAAGGAAGACCTACTCCTGTAAGGACGAATGCAAGTATTGCAATCCAGAAGTATTCTCCGCTCCCAAATCCGAGCGCTGGCGGGAAGATTAAGTTACCTGCTCCGAAGAACATGGCAAATAATGTAAAACCGACCATTATGACTTGTTTTGTACTCATGGACATCGCCTCTTCTATAAAAATTAGTATGCAATTATTTTACACCACTATTGCAGAAAAATCTACAAATATTTGAAATTATCAGATTTTTCTTACTACGAAAAATATGTTTTGTAGAACCCGCCTACTTTTCCTGAATTATCTTTAACAAATATATACTCCTCTGTTTCATTTACTACTGTATATTCTTTGCCGGCAGTAAGCATATCAGAGACTTTGTACTTTTCAGCATCTGTATGTTTTACAGTAACTGTTCTGACATTATTGTTTTCCCATTCATTTTGAAGCATTTCATTTCCTCCTAAGTAAAAAAGAAAAGGTATCACGAGGATACCTTTCTTTTATTAAATTGTTTTAAATTTAACCTTCTAATAATAAATCTTCAGGGTTCTCAATTAATTCTTTAATTGTCTTAAGGAAGCCAACTGATTCAGCACCATCGATAATTCTGTGATCATAGCTTAGTGCAATGTACATCATCGGACGGATTTCAATATCGTCGCCAATTGCTACAGGACGTTTTTGAATCGTGTGCATACCGAGAATAGCAGCCTGCGTACCATTGATGATCGGTGTTGACATTAATGAACCGAATACACCGCCGTTAGTAATTGTGAATGATCCGCCTGCCATATCGTCAAGAGATAATTTTTTATCTTTTGCTTTCTTAGCAAGTTCAGCAATATCATTTTCAATTTCAGCGAATGTCTTACGGTCTGTATTGCGGACAACCGGTACAACTAAACCTTCATCAGTAGATACCGCAATCGATACGTCGAAGAACTCTTTGAAGATAAAGTCCGAACCGTCGATTTCAGCATTTACTGCCGGGTATTTACGGAGTGCAGCTGTTGCAGCTTTAGTAAAGAATGACATAAAGCCAAGTCTTGTACCATCATTACGTTCCTGGAAGCTTTCTTTTTTACGCTTTCTAAGTTCCATCACGTTAGTCATATCGATTTCGTTAAACGTTGTCAGCATTGCAGTGTTTTGCGATACGTCAAGAAGACGTTTAGCAATTGTCTGTCTGCGGCGTGACATTTTTTCGCGTCTAACCGGTTTTTCAGGCGCAGCATTTTGAGCTGGAGCTGCTTTCTTAGGCTCTTCTTTTTTAGCTTCTGCTTTAGGAGCGTTGCCGTGGTTTTCAACATCCTGGCTGCGTACTAAACCGCGCGGGTCAGTCGGATTGATGTCTGAGATTTTAATTCCTTTTTCACGTGCAAGTTTTCTAGCTGAAGGTGTTGCAACAACAAGTGCGTCGCTTTCGTCTTCTTCAGCCGGAGCTGCAGGAGCTTCAGATTTAGTTTCTTCAGCTTTAGCTTCTTTCTTGTCTTCCTGTTTCGGTTCAGCCTTCTCAGCAGGAGCGCCGCCGCCTTCACCAATTACTGCGATTACCTGTCCAACTTCAACAGTGTCGCCTTCTTCAGCTTTAAGCTCAGAAATAACGCCTGCTTCTTCGCTGACGATTTCAACGTTTACTTTATCAGTTTCAAGTTCGAGTACGTTCTCGCCCTTTTCAACTGAGTCTCCCACTTGTTTAAACCATGTAGATATTGTTCCTTCTGTAATTGATTCTGCTAATTCAGGCACGATAATTTCAGCCATTTTATAATTTACCCCCTATTATTTTAAAGCTTTTTCTATAATATTTTGCTGTACTAATTTGTAAGAACCGCCGTTGCCTTCTGAAGTCGAAGCACTCGGTTTTCTGCCGATATAGTTAAGATCTGCTTTAGCCGGCACGATATTGAGCAGGTACGGCAATGCAAAATGATATGAACCCTGGTTCTGCGGTTCTTCCTGGACGAAGCGAACTTCTTTCAGGCTTGTAATATCATCGAATACTTCTTTAATTGCTTCAGCCGGGAACGGATACAGCTGTTCCAGTCTGATAATCATTACTTCATCGTTCTCTGTTTCTGCTTTAGCCTGTGCTTCAAGCAGGTCCACTGCTACTTTACCACTTGCAATGACGACTGTCTTAACTTTTGATTTCTTGTATTCAGGCACGATTATTTCGTGGAACTGATTATTTACAAATTCACTTACCGGCTGGCTCGCTGTTGTATTGCGCAGCAGGCTTTTCGGTGACATAACGACTAACGGACGCATTTTCTCAGTGTTTAAGTACTTCGCCTGACGTCTTAACAGGTGGAAGTAGTTCGCACTGCTCGATAAGTTAACAACTGTCATGTTGTTTTCAGCACATAACTGTAAATATCTTTCGAGACGTGCAGATGAATGCTCAGGTCCCTGACCTTCCTGTGCGTGCGGCAGAAGAAGAGTTAATGCTGTTCTTTCGCCCCACTTGGAATGTGCAGATGACATGAAGACATCAAAGATCGGCTGTGCCATGTTGGCAAAGTCCCCGTACTGTGCTTCCCAAATCGTTAATGCGCTGTTGTTCTCAACGTTATAGCCGTACTCGTAAGCAACGACTGCCATTTCTGTTAACGGCGAGTTGTACAGCTCAAATGAAGCTTCAGCGTCGCTGATGTTGTGCAGCGGCGTATGTTTTTTACCTGTTTCTGGATCATGCAGTACTGCGTGGCGGTGTGCGAACGTTCCGCGCTCTGCGTCTTCACCTGTGAAACGGATTGGTGTGCCGTCCTGGTTAATTGTTGCGAATGCAAGTGCTTCCGCGTGTGCCCAGTCGACAAGTGCCGTGTCGTCTTCAAATGGTTTTTTACGTCTTGATAAAACGTTGTTTAACTTTTTAAGCGGTGCAAATTCTTCAGGGTATTCTAAAAGCTCTTCGTTAATTTGGCTGAGGCGGTCGAGTGTAATGTTTTCCTCAACTTCATTCGCCTGGCCCTCCATAATTACTTCAGGTGTCTGGATATCTTCAGTAACGACAGTATCAGCCTTATCAATCTTGTCATGCTCAGCTCTTAATTCATCCTGAATCGCCTGCATGATGCTGTCTTTATCTTCCTGGGTAATTACACCGTCTGCAACGAGCTGATCTCCGTATAGATTGTCGATTGACGGATATTCATTTACTTCATTATAAAGATTCGGGTTCGTCGTCATCGGCTCATCCATTTCGTTGTGGCCGTAACGGCGGTAACCGATTAAATCGATAACTAAATCTTTTTTGAATTTCTGGCGGTATTGAAGCGCAATGTCGATAACTCTGAGAACATATTCCGGACGGTCGCCATTGACGTGGAATACAGGCATATCGAAACCTTTAGCGATGTCGGATGCGTACAGTGTTGAGCGTGCATCCCACTCTTCAGTCGTAAAGCCGATGCGGTTGTTAGTAATGATATGCATTGCACCGCCGACTGAATAACCTTCAAGGTTGGATAAGTTCATCGACTCTGGGTTAACACCCTGACCTGGGAATGCGCCGTCACCGTGAATAATTACACCCAGTGAATTATCAACGTCATGAACCGCTTTTCCGGCCTGGTCAGTAGTTTCCTGCTGAGCGCGCGTACGTCCCTGTACAACAGGTCCGACGATTTCAAGATGTGACGGGTTATTGGCAAGCGTCACAGTTTGTTCGATACCTTTGTCAGTTCTCGTTTTAACACCGCCGAGGTGGTACTTAACGTCGCCCATCCAGCCGTTCGTCAGTTCCAGTGAACCGTCTTCAGGAAG
>CANRKV010000118.1 GCA_947631305.1 uncultured Jeotgalicoccus sp. | reverse complement strand
TCGAAAGTATAAATGCGATCACCGGCGACGAGCACGTTATCAATCTGAACTTCGCTCAAACCGCTGGCGACTTTCATCGCCGTCGCACCGCTGTCAATTTTAAAACGAAAATCTTTCAAATGATATACATCGAGTTCCCGGACAATCGCTTCAAGGAGTTTATCGAATTGAAGCTCTCCGGCGTAACCGCGATGCAATTTATCCCTTTCTTTTTCTTCGGTCTCGGCTAAAATCGTCCGTCTTTTCAAAATCTGCAATTGTTTAAGTTTTAATGGAATTTTGCGCATGGCATTAACATAGAACATAAGTGAATTATCTCCAAATGACAAAAATTCAAAAAGTGCATTACAAAACTTGCAGTTCTGACGAAACCAATAAGGTCCCCAATGTAACAACTACATTACAAAACCGCTGTTTACATTGCACATACAGTAAATTTTTGGTACTATTTATACTGTTAATATAAATCGGAGGGGTATCTTCATGCAGACACTACTCATCGTTCTGTTAATCATCGTGTGTATATCGCTTATCGCTGTAGTGTTACTACAATCCGGGAAAAGTGCCGGCCTGTCAGGAGCAATCGGCGGTGGTGCTGAGCAAATGTTCGGTAAGCAAAAAGCGCGCGGAATGGATCTTGTTCTACATAGAGCAACTGTAATTTTATCAATTCTATTCTTTATGATTATGCTGTTACTGACATACTTAGGTTAATACGATAAAGGGTGGGCCCGAATCCGATTAATACTGGATTCAGGCTCTTTTTTTATGTTTGGAACGATGATTCTTTAGTATCAGAGAAATTTAGCGTACAATAAAAGTAACACTATTTTGAGGTGACCTCATGAATATTAAATTACCTGAAAAATTTTACTTTAAAGAGCCGAGCGGCGATAATGCGGTTCTTCTGCTGCACGGTTTTACCGGCAATACGTCCGACGTGAGACAGCTTGGCCGGTATCTTCAGAAAAAGGGCATGACCTCTTACTCGATAAACTACGAAGGCCATGCGGAACATCCACAGAAGATTACAGAGTCTTCACCATTCGTCTGGTATAAACAGGTGGTTGAAGCATACGATTTCCTGAGAGATGAAGGCTACAGTAATATTTTCGTAGCGGGTGTGTCAATCGGCGGTGTGATGGCGCTGCGCCTCGCATCGGAGCGCGATGTTACGGGGCTCAGCACAATCTGCAGTCCAATGTATATGAAGGAATCCAAGACATTGTACGAGCAGTTTATCTTGTATGCAGAAAAGTATTTGAAGATGTTTGAAAACAAAACGCCTGATCAAATCAAAAAAGAGACCGAAAAACTTGAGATGACAGGGACTTTTGATGATATCAGCACGTTTATAAATATGGTAAGAGGGAATTTAGAAGATGTTAACGTCCCGCTGTTTGTGGCCCAGGCAACGCACGACAAAGTGATTGATCCGGACAGTGCGAATGTTATTTATAACAGCACAGGGACTGAAGAAAAAGAAATTAAATGGTACGATAAAGGCGGTCACGTACTGACTATAGATGAAAGCAAGGAAGAATTATTTGAAGATATATACAATTTTATTGAGCAGCACGAATTACAGTAATAATAATAGATATGGAGGATTACAATGAGAGACTTTAAAGAAGAAATATTAGCCATTGTAAACAACGATGACTACAAACCGATGACAATTGATGAGTTTAAAGAATCTTTTGGAGCGGATGACTCGGATGAATTCAAAGACATGGTGAAAACTTTAGTCTCTCTTGAAGAATCCGGTAAATTAGTCCGCACGAAGAAAGACAAATATATGAAATCACCTGACTCAAACAAGGTGAAGGGCACTTTATCAATGCACAAACGCGGCTTTGGATTTTTACGTCCTGAGGAAGAAGAAATAGAGGATGTTTTTATTCCGCCGACAGCAGTGAACGGGGCATTTGATGGTGACACGGTACTGGTAGAAGTTGAGAAGAGTACACGCGGCGATAAAACAGAAGGCCATGTGGTAAGTATTCTTGAGCGCGGCGTAACGAAATTCGTCGGGGAATACAGCGCTAACGTAAACTACGGTTTCGTTGTGCCGGACTCTAAAACATTTAAAACAGATGTGTTTATTCCGAGAGATAATAATTTGGGCGCAATTGACGGCCACAAGGTACTCGTGGAAATTACGAAGTTCCCGGAAAGTCAGGACCAGGGCAATCCGGAAGGGCACGTTGTTCAAATTCTCGGACATAAAAATGATCCGGGTGTAGATATTCTGTCGATTATTTACCAGCACGGCATCGATATCGATTTCCCTGATGAAGTGCTTGAACAGGCTGAAGCAGTACCTGATGAAATTAATCAGGATGATACTAAGGGCAGAGTCGATTTAAGAGACGACTTTACGATTACGATTGACGGCGCGGATGCGAAAGACCTTGATGATGCTGTCAGCGTGAAGAAACTGGAAAACGGCAACTTTGAACTGACTGTCAGCATTGCCGACGTCAGCCATTACATTACGAAAAATTCAGCTATGGACGAAGAGGCGTATCACCGCGGCACGAGTGTCTATTTAGTTGACCGCGTAATTCCGATGATTCCGCACCGTTTATCCAACGGAATCTGTTCGTTAAACCCGCATGTCGACCGTCTGACGCTGAGCTGCCGCATGGAATTTACACCGGGCGGTAAAGCAGTCGACCACGAAATTTTCGAGAGTGTAATTAAATCGGATTACCGTATGACTTACGGTAATGTTAATTTAATGCTTGAAGATAAAGATGAGAGCGTCATCAGCGAGTTCAAGGAAGTTTATGAACCGCTCCTGGAAGCTGAAGCACTTGCAGCAGCATTACGTGCCAAACGCGAAGGGCGCGGCGCTATCGATTTTGATTTCGATGAAGCAGCTGTAGTTGTCGGTGATGACGGCACGCCTGAAGATATCGTCCTTAGAAACCGCGGTACTGGCGAGAAAATGATTGAAGAATTTATGCTTGCGGCAAACGAAGCGGTCGCAGAACACTTCCACTGGATGGATGTACCGTTTATGTACCGTATTCACGAAGAGCCGAAAGAAGAAAAACTGAATAAGTTTTTTGATTTCCTAACAGGCTTTGGTGTGGTAGTTAAAGGTAAAGGCAATCAGATTCATCCGCACGCACTGCAGGAAATTATCGAAGAAGTTAAAGGCCGTCCGGAAGAAATGGTGATTTCAATGCTGATGCTGCGCTCGATGCAGCAGGCGAAATATTCTCCGGAATCACTGGGTCACTTCGGACTGTCGACTGAGTTCTACACTCACTTTACGTCACCGATCCGCCGTTATCCTGACTTAATCGTTCACCGTTTAATACGTGAATATCTGTTTAACGGCAAAACTGATGCGAAGACAATCCGCCGCAATAAGAGCGAACTGCCGGAAATTGCTAAGCATACTTCAGAAAGAGAGCGCCGCGCCCAGGATGCTGAGCGCGACACTGACGATCTGAAGAAAGCGGAATTCATGCTGAAACACGTTGGCGAGACTTTCGAAGGTGTAGTAGCAGGCGTAATGAACTTCGGTATGTTCGTTGAACTGCCTAACACGATTGAAGGCCTTGTACACGTCAGTCATATGACTGATGATCATTACAACTTCAATGAACGTGCGATGGCAATGATCGGCGAGCGCACAGGTACGCAGTTCCGTATCGGGGATAAAGTTGAAATTGAAGTGCTTGGTGTAAACCTGGAAGAACGCTTAATAGACTTTAAAGTTGTCGGCATGCCTGACAGAAAACGTCCGGAGAGAAGAAAAGCACCGGTCGAAATTAAAGGTAATAAAGGCAGCACGGAAAATAAAAAAGAGAAAACACGCTCACGTGAAAAGAAAGGGAGCTTCAGTAAAGGCGGCAAGAAAAAACCTTTCTATAAATCAGTGGCGAAAAAAGGTAATGGAAAGAAGTAGAGGCTTATGAGTAAACACAACCAGAAGACTAAGCCGCTGGCACAAAACCGCAAAGCGAGTCACGATTACTCGATTGATGACACGATTGAAGCGGGCATTGTGCTGCGCGGCACAGAAATTAAATCAATACGCCGCGGGTCAGCGAACTTAAAAGACTCGTATGCGCGTGTTTACCAGAATGAAATGTATGCTTATAATATGCATATTGCACCGTACGAAGAGGGGAACCGTTTTAATCATGAACCTCTCCGTACGCGCAAACTGCTCCTGCACCGCAAGGAAATCGATAAACTCAGGGGGCATATGCAGGAGCCGGGTAATGCGATTATCCCGCTTAAACTGTATATAAAGAACGGCATGTGCAAAGTGCTTTTAGGTGTTGCAACTGGTAAGAAAAAATACGATAAACGTGAAGATCTGAAGAAGAAACAGATGAAACGCGAAATTGACCGTGCAATGAAAGAGCAGTTCCGTTAATTTGTCAATGGGATTTTATCGTGTTATAATATTAAGTGCTCGACAAAAATGTCGGTATTTAAATAATCCGGGGACGTTCCGGATTCGACAGGGGCTATTCGGGCATTTTAAGCGTGTCGGAGGTTTCGGCTTCGTCATCAACGATACTCAGTTATAATAACTGGCAAACAAAACAATTTCGCAGTAGCTGCCTAAGAGCGCTCTGCATCATCCCATGAGCTTTCCTATGGCCCGTGACGATGATCCAATTGAAATAGGATACGCTCTTTAATCTGCGGTCGGAAGATTAAGAGAAGAGATTAATCGGACTAGCATGGAATGAGGTTCGTTCATTACCATCATCCATGTGAAACTCAATAATGGACTACACACGTAGAAAGAAATGTTGCGAGGTCTCTGGACGCGGGTTCAACTCCCGCCGTCTCCATACTATAGACTCAATCCTTAAATGGATTGGGTCTTTTTTTGCGTTTTATTAATATTTTATTCGAGTAATTTAATTAACCTTTAATCATTCGTCTACTGATTACTAACTTTTCCTGTGTAGTTTATGTATTAATACAACAGAGAAAGGGAGATTTATTATGAAAATGGTAGTTATCCCATCGGGGTTTAAAGAGTCTTTAAGTTCAGAAGAAGTAGGACGTGCAATTGAGAAGGGCATCAACCGTGTCAGCAGTGAACACGATGTTACTGTGATTCCAATGGCTGACGGCGGGGAAGGTTTTGTTGAAACAATTGTTAAATTAAAACAAGGTAAAATTATTAAAACACATGTCACGGGACCTGTCGGGAAGAAAATTGATTCTTTCTTCGGCATCTTTTATGAAAACAGTGTTAAAACTGCGGTAATTGAAATGGCTGCGATTGCGGGACTGCGCCATGTGCCTCATGATCAAAGGAATCCTTTGTATACGACAACATACGGCGTAGGTGAAACAATTTTGGAAGCGGTTAATCTGGA
>CANRKV010000117.1 GCA_947631305.1 uncultured Jeotgalicoccus sp. | reverse complement strand
GAAAAAATGAAAAGCAAGGTGATGTCATGGGAGAGTGTCCGTTCTGCAAACATAAATGGACATACAAGGAAAAAGTGTTCGGCTATGCACTTAAACCGCGGACGCGCATTAAATGTCCGAGCTGCAAAGAATATCTTGAACCGTCCACATTATCGGTAATATATGATTACATTGCAATACTCAGTGTGGCACTGTTTATTTTTATATTAATTCCGATTATGAGCTGGCCGGTAGTACCGTCACTTTTAATCAGTTTTATTATGTTTATGCTGTATTTACTTTTATTCCAGCCGCTGACGGTGCGTTTTAAACGATATGACTACAATATAAAAGATAAACCAAGGGGGAAATAATATGTTTACTTTTAATAATACTGCAGCAGTGCATTTTGGTGCGGGGGTGCTGCAGACGATAGATACAGTTTTAGAAGAGTATGGCTATCAGTCATATATTGTCATTGCATCAAACTCACAGGTGAAAAACGGTATTGCTGAATTACTGGAATCGCTGCTGCCGGGTCAAATCAAGGCAGTCGTATCAAATATTGAAGAAAATCCGACTGTCGGCAACGTCGATGATATTATTAATGCTGCAATTGAATATGATGCTGAAGCGCTGATTGCAGTCGGGGGCGGCTCAACGATGGATGCTGCAAAAGCTGCAGCTGCAGCGGTTGTTAAAAACGTCGATGCGAGAACGATTATTCAGGATATAGACATTACTGAAGCACTGCCGATTATCGCACTCCCTTCAACGAGCGGCTCAGCTTCTGAAGTGACACCTTTCAGTGTAATAAGCGATAAAGAGCAGGGAATTAAAACGTCGATTAACAGTAAAGTTCTTTATCCTAAAATTGCACTTGTCGATCCCGAGCTTACATATACATGCCCGCCGGCTGTTACAGCGATTTCAGGTATCGATGTAATCTGTCATGCACTCGACTCAATCGGTTCGGTGAATAATAATCCGATTTCTGACGGGCTGGCAGTGACAGCGCTGAAGCTTGCATTTGATAATCTGGAGACTGCTTATAATGAGGGGACAAACGCCGAAGCGCGTTCTAATATGGCACTTGCGAGTACGACTGCAGGTATTGGTTTCAGCCAGACTGCAACGAGCGGTTCTCACGCGATGAGCTACTATTTAACTTCGGAGTTTGACATTCCTCACGCTGAGGCATGTGCTTTCAGTCTGGATCAGTGGATTCTGCACAATGCAAAAATTGACCCGAGACTCGACAAGGTTAGTGTCGAGCTTGGTTTTGAAAACACTGAAGAACTGTCGAAGGAGTTAAACGGCTTGAAAAAACGTCTTGGTCTCTGCATGACATTTGAAGAACTCGGCATCGACCGTAAACATATTCCGGAAATCGCACGCCGGACGATGGCGGCGGGGAATTATAAAAATAACCTGGCGCAATTATCCGAAGATGAAATTATCGAAATGCTGGAAACAAAGTAAACAGGCGGAGGATTTAATTATGACAAAGAAAAAAATACGTGTCGTTGGTGCAGTAATCGAAGACGATAATAACAATATCTTATGTGCACAACGGCCTGAGGGTAAAAATTTAGCATTAAAATGGGAATTTCCCGGCGGGAAAATAGAAGCAGGAGAAACACCTGCTGAGGCGCTAAAACGTGAACTGATTGAAGAAATGACACTGGATATCAGTATCGGTGAAAAAATTACGACGACAGTATATGAATACGATTTTGGTATTGTTGAACTGACGACATACTATGCTAAAATACTTACCGGCGAGATTCAGCTGCTTGAACACGTTCAGATGAAGTGGGTAAATCCTTTAGAAATTGAAAAATTGGACTGGGCACCTGCAGATATTCCTGCAATTGAGATTATAAAACAAAAAAGTGGGAATAGAGTATAGAAGTGTAGTTAATTAAGGGGGGATCGCTGTGGATTTAATTAAAGGATTATTAGGATTATTATTTAAAACGTTCGTAGTCTTATTTGCATTAACTGCTGTAGCAGCAGTCGTATTGGCATTTATACTTAAAAAAGATGTGGATGAAATCCGTGAGTTTACAGAGAATATTAAACACGATTTATATCGCGGTAAAGAGTAAATATTTTAAAAAACTCCTGAGAGAATTCTCTCAGGAGTTTTTTATTTGCTGTTGAGTGCTTTATCGAGTGTTTCAATATTTTTGTTCATCATCGACTGGTAGGTCGAATCTTCAGGGTCATCTGTTGACAGCGACTCCAGATTATTGAAGTAGAGCGGTTCAGTATTCGTTTCGCTGCGGATGACATCTGTAACAGACGATGTCACGTTCGGCTCATAAAGAATATAAGGAATGTTTTGTGCTTCAATGCTTTCGATAATCTCAGTCAGCTCCTGCTGTGAGGGTTCCTGATTGGAAAGACCGCTGATGCCGATCTGATGGAAACCGTATTGATGTGCTAAATAACCGATGGATTCATGAGAAATATAAACATCTGTATTAACCGGATTTTCGGTAACAGCGAGCAGCTGCTCATCTATTCCTTCGATATCACTTTTCAGGATTTCAAAATTTTCGTTATACATATCGGCTGATTCAGGGTTATATTCAGCCAGTGAATTTTTAACTGCTTCTGCCATTTGGACAGCGAGATCCGGACTTAGCCAGATGTGTGGGTCCATATTGCCGTGGTCGTGGTCATGAGATTCCCCGTCCTCCCCGTGGTCATGCTCATGATCGTGCTGGCTGTCTAAAAAAGCGCCGGTATCAATATCAGCTGCTGTTTCAACAATCTCAGTGTCGCCGTTTATCGTGTCGGCAATACTTGCTGCGACCGGGTCGAGCTCGTTCGATGTAGTCATAAATAAATCACCATCTGAGTAAGACATCATATCTTTTTGAGTCGGCTCATAAGAGTGCATATCAACGCCGGGAGGATAAATTGATTCTACATTAACAGTATCGCCGGCTATCTGCTCAACGAAGCTCGTTAATGGAAAGACTGTCGTATATATAGTTAATTCGCCGTCGTTGGTGCTGTTTTCTTCGCTGCTGCATGCGGCAAGCATTAATAATAAAAGTAAAACGGGAAACAGTTTTTTCATGGGAAATCCTTTCTTCATCGTAATCATTACGATTTAAAATTATATAGGAATATGCTGCAATGTGCAACTGTATATTTAAGAAATAAGAAAGACTTGAAATTTTTCCGTTCTGCTAGTAAAATAGATAAGGTGATTTATAAAAATATATACCAATCATCTACCACGTGGATGATCAACTGGCCAGTTGATTCGAGTATATTATCATTTAATATCGATTTAACTTAACGAAGGAGGCGACAGAAATGAGAACAATCGTTACATTAGCTTGCACAGAATGCGGAGACCGCAACTACAGCACTAAGAAAAACAAAAGAAATAATCCAGAGCGTATCGAAATGATGAAATTCTGCCCTAGATTAAACAAGCACACTCTACACCGTGAAACTAAATAATTTCTTATCGCTATCATCTTCGGATGATAGCTTTTTTTTATATTTGATTTAGTTATGTTATAATTGTCGGTGGGTAATTAACCAGAAAAAGTAAGGAGAGTGCTTTTAATGACAGTAGTTATGGACGGAAAAAAAGTAGCAGCACACTTATCTGAAGAAATTAAAAATGCTTTGGAAGTTTCTGAAGCTCACGGTATTAAACCGAAAGTTGCATTCGTCAGAATCGGCGACTTATCAGATTCAATTTCTTATGAAAATGCTGCGGTAAAACGCTTTGAAAAATTAGGTATGGACACAGCACAATTTCATTTTCCGGAAGACGTTTCGACAAAAGTATTTCTAACTAAATTCAGAGAAATAAACGAAGATTATTCAATTCACGGCATTCTGCTGCTGCAGCCGCTGCCAAAACATATCCCGATGAAACGCGTCGCGGAAATTATGAATTCATTTAAAGATATCGACGGCATGAAAGCTTCGAACCTCGGCAAAGTGCTGACAAACGATCCTGATCGTCTGGAGCCGTGTACGCCGGCAGCAGTAATGAACATGCTCGACTTCTACGATATCGACTTAAAAGGTAAAAACGTTACAGTAGTTGGTGCAAGTGCAGTAGTCGGTAAACCATTGTCCCTGTTAATGATGAACAGAGAAGCAACGGTTACGACTTGTAACTTATACACTGAAAGCCTTGTAGATAAATGTAAAGATGCAGACGTGATTGTCAGTGCGGCAGGTGCAATTAACCTGATTGGCGAAGAACACGTTAAAGAAGGCGCAATTGTTGTTGATGTCGGTATTAACTTTACTGACGAAGGTAAAATGGTCGGCGACGTAAACTACGAAGCTGTTAAAGACAAAGCATCGTTTATCACACCGGTTCCAGGCGGAATTGGCGCAATTACAACAACAGTTCTTGCATACCATTTAGTGAAAGCAACAGAGCACCAGAAAGAACCTGTATTATTCCTGGAAAAATAATATCAGCTGTCAGCTGGCGGATAATATATAAATATCCAATATATCGATAAACGGCACGAAGGTGAAATCCTCGGTGCCGTATATTTGACCAATGAGCATCATGCTCCATTGGTCTATTTTTATAATGTGGAGAGAAATGCTGAACCGGCTTCCATCATAATAATAAGAAATTCTTACGGGAAGCTTTTCATCATCAGCACGTTTCAAAGTACGTTCAATCTCATCCAGCCGGTCGTCAGATAATTCAGGGCGTTTAATTTTCTTCTGACCATCCATCAGCTTGCCGACATTTTCAAACTGCTCAGGCATCGTCGCAAAAGGCGCCCATTTGACCATGCCGCGTCCTTCAGGGATATTTGAATGTAAATTTTCGGAAGGACGACCGCGATAATTCATAACAAACCCCTTCTTTCTTAACTCTTAATAATCATTATACGAACATATGTTCGATTTTTCAAGGCGGATATTTATGTTAAGTTATAGAGGATATAAAAAGCGAGCGAGGAAATCAGATGAGAAAGAAAATAGTATGGGGTATTATTACGGCAATTGTAATTGCTGTGCTTGTGCTTCCATTAGTTGATAAAACAAGCGGTACAACGCGGGTTGTTGTCGATCATACGAGCGGCGAAATCGTTGCTCCGGTATGCTATGATCAGGCGGATTTAACGAACTGGATAGACGAAATGTCATTCAGCAATGCACTGAATGAACTGGAATATGATGTGAGAGATGACTGTTCGAAGGAACATTTGCAGGAAGGCAAAACGAGCGTACTCATGAGAATATTCGAATAGATTAATTAGTTAATTAAGGCTGTGACCGGGATGGTTTCGGTCTTTTTTTGGTTTTTGGAATAAAATGTTAAAAGTAGCGAAGTTAGTGTAATAAGTAAACCAGTTTTGCTATTTTTGTGTTTAAGTAACTTTTTTAAAAGGAAATCGCTGTTTTCCCGTATATATAGAGTAGAGGGATCTTTTTTAAAAGGAGGAAAT
>CANRKV010000116.1 GCA_947631305.1 uncultured Jeotgalicoccus sp. | reverse complement strand
TCATCTGCAATAATCAGCTTCGGATTCAGAGCAATCGCACGAGCTACGCCGATTCTCTGTCTTTGTCCTCCTGAGAATTCATGCGGATACTTGTACAGTGAACCTGGCGGCAGGCCGACTTTCTGCAGCAAACCGAGTACTTCAGCAATCAGTTCATCTTTTGTACGTTTGTGATAATTTCTGATTGGTTCACTCACGATATCAAATACACGTTTACGTACATTTAATGAAGAGTACGGATCCTGAAAAATCATTTGAATTTCCTTACTGTTTTCAACAGATTTCCCACTGCCGCTAATCGGCTTGCCGTCGAAAAGGATTTCTCCTTCCGTGATGTGGTTCAAGCCGATAACTGCCTTGCCTGTCGTTGTCTTCCCTGAACCGGATTCTCCAACGAGTCCGTACGAAGTCCCCTGGGGTATCGTCAGTGACACACCGTCAACTGCTTTGACATGGTCTTTAACAGTGTTGAAAAAACCGCCCTTTATCGGGTAATACACTTTTAAATTATTTATTTCGAGAAGGTTAGTCATTCTTTCACCTCTTCTGCCGCATCAATTTCCATCTGCTGCTGTTCTGCCTGGAGTCCGATATCTGTATCAGTTTTTAAATAGAAATCTTTATAGCATGTACAGCGGACGAAATGTCCCGGACTGATTTCCCTAAGCTCCGGGTTATGTTCATGTGCTTCATTCGGAATCCACGGGATACGCGGTGCAAATCGGCATGAATCTCTTTCCATTTTATTCAGTGCCGGTACAACACCTTCAATAACATGAAGTTTACTGCCCATCTGGCTTTCGTTCGGCAGTGAGTTTAACAATGAACGTGTATAAGGATGTTTCGGATTTTTAAATAATTCTTTTACCGGTGCAACTTCCACTATTTGTCCGGCATACATTACCGCTACCCGGTCCGCCATTTCCGCCACGACACCGAGGTCATGTGTAATAAGCAGTACGCCTGAGTTTAAGTCTTCCTGCAGCTCTCTGATTAAATCGAGAATCTGTGCCTGTATTGTTACATCCAGTGCCGTCGTCGGCTCATCTGCAATCAGGAGACGCGGTCTGTTCGCAATCGCTATTGCAATAACAACACGCTGTCTCATACCGCCTGAAAGTTCGTGCGGGAATGCTTCCCCGACACGTTCCGGATTCGGTATTCCTACTTTCGACAGCAATTCAATTGCATAGTTTTCTCTTTCACTTTTAGCTTTCGTCTTATGTATTTTCAAAGTTTCTATTATCTGAAGCTTTATTTTCATTAACGGGTTCAGCGCTGTCATAGGATCCTGGAAGATCATAGCCATCTCGCCGCCGCGTATACTGTTCATCTTTTTTTCATTGAACTGAAGAAGATTTTTCCCATCAAAATCTACCTCACCTTCAATGCGTGCGTTTCTGTGGAGTTTCATTAATGAAAACGCCGTAGCACTTTTTCCTGATCCTGACTCTCCTACGAGCGCCACCACTTCATTCGGCTTTATATCAAGTGATACGCCGTCAACGGCTGGATAATAAGTTCCGTCGATTTTAAAGGATGTCGTCAAATTTTTAATGCTGAGTAGCTCTTCTCCCACTTAGATCACCTTAACTTTCCCTTTGTTAAAACTTTTTCTCTTTTTCAAATTATGTAAATTCTTATGTTTGTTTTTCTATTGTATAGAGACAATGTCCAAAAGGCAATATGAATTGTCTAAAAATTACAAACTTTCTGTATTAAATTTATTAATATGCATTGATGCATAATCACTTGCACCCTTATTTTATGAGACCGCTTTCAATAATGCAAGCGTTTTCATGAATTATTTTTTTCTTACTATACTTTATATGGGTTTTCATGTAAAATGGGTGTATAAAATACGTTAAATCGGAGGCTTCTCACTAATGAGATATCTCGTTACATTTTTATGGGCGTTCATGCTCACACAGATGGTTAACTTCATACTTAACAGTCTTGCAGGCGGCGGTCCTTTAAACTTCTGGATCGGTGTAGTTTTAGCTGTAATTATAACATTATCAATCTTCATTCTTGATGGATTGACTAAAATGTCAGCAGACCGTAATGCAAGCGACGAACACTAAACTGGATTTCATATGAAATCCGGTTTTTTTATTTGAATTTTTTTACCTTTACTATAAAACGGGTATAATAATTTTATATGCTATTTCACCTTTTTTGGAGGTTATCTTATATGAAGAAATATGTCATGTCCATCGATCAGGGCACGACGAGTACACGTGCTGTACTCATCGATAAGGAAGGTAAAATTGCCGCCTCAAATCAGCGGGAATTTACACAGCACTTCCCCCGCTCCGGCTGGGTTGAACATAATGCAAATGAAATATGGAGTTCTGTGCTGTCAGTGGTGGCCGGAGTGATGATAGAAAACAATATTACACCGGCGGAAATCGATTCAATCGGCATTACAAATCAACGGGAAACTGCTGTGGTCTGGGATAAAAATACCGGGCTGCCGATTTATAATGCCATTGTCTGGCAATCCAGACAAACAGCGGATATTTGTTTTGATTTAAAAGAACAGGGTTATGAAACGCTGTTCAGAGAAAAGACCGGACTTCTAATTGATCCTTATTTTTCCGGCACCAAAATTAAGTGGATTCTCGATAACGTCGACGGTGCAAAAGCAAAAGCTGACAACGGTGAACTTTTATTCGGCACAATAGACAGCTGGATTATATGGAAGTTTACCGAAGGTACTGCTCATGTCACGGATTATACAAACGCGAGCCGGACGCTTTTATACAATATATACGAGCTCAAATGGGATGAAGAACTTTTATCGATATTAAATATACCGGCTCATATGCTGCCGGAAGTGAAGTCCTCAAGTGAAGTTTACGGCTACACGACAAAGTCTCATTTTTTTGGTTATAATATTCCAATTGCCGGCATTGCCGGCGATCAGCAGGCGGCGCTGTTTGGCCAAACGTGTTTCAATGAAGGTGATGCAAAGAACACTTACGGGACCGGCTGTTTCCTGCTCCTGAACACAGGTGAGGAACCCACTTCCAGCAGTAACGGGCTGTTGACAACAATTGCTGTTGGTATTAACGGCAAGGTAAATTATGCACTGGAAGGTTCTATTTTTGTTGCCGGCAGTGCTGTTCAATGGCTCCGTGACAGTCTAGAATTCTTCAGTGATTCAAAAGTCAGTGAACAGTATGCACTGGAGGTTGACTCGTCGGAAGGAGTGTATGTTGTCCCCGCTTTTACCGGTCTCGGAGCACCCTATTGGGATTCAGAGGCTCGGGGTGCGATGTTCGGACTGAGCCGCGGTGCAACGAAAGCACACATCAGCAGGGCTACGCTTGAAGCTGTTGCATATCAGACTAAAGATGTCCTCGATGCAATGCAGCTGGATGCTGACATTAAAATCGACAGACTGCGGGTAGACGGCGGTGCTTCCGCCAACAACTTCCTTATGCAGTTCCAGTCGGATATTTTACAGACAAAAGTTGAGCGTCCGGAAATATTGGAATCAACTGCGCTCGGCGCTGCTTATCTGTCAGGTCTCGCGACCGGATTTTTTGAGTCTCAGGAAGCACTGCAGGAACTCAGTAAAACAGATTCCACATTTACACCGCTGATGGATAACGATAAACGTGAATCGCTGTACAGCGGATGGCAGAGTGCCGTCCGTGCGACACAGATGTTCAAACCAGATTAATAATAATGTTTTTAAAATACAGGAGGAGAATTATGTTAAACGCACTTACACGCAAACACCAGCTCGATCATATGTCGAAATTTGAATACGATTTACTGATAATTGGCGGCGGAATTACAGGCGCCGGGATTGCCCTCGATGCATCTATGCGCGGTTTGAATGTAGCGCTTGTCGAAATGCAGGATTTCTCCCAGGGTACAAGCAGCAGAAGTACGAAATTAATTCACGGCGGTCTCCGCTACTTAAAACAAATGCAGGTGAATGTTGTTCGGGAAACGGGACGCGAGCGCGCAATCGTTTATGAAAACGGTCCGCATGTTACGACACCGGAATGGATGCTTCTTCCATTTCATAAAGGCGGTACATTCGGTGAATTTACTACAAGTCTCGGTTTGAAAGTTTATGACTCACTTGCTCAGGTAGATAAAAATGAGCGCAGAAATATGCTTACGAAAAAAGAAGTCATTGAACGTGTGCCGAATATTAAAACAGACGGTCTGCAGGGCGGCGGTCACTATGTTGAATATAAAACGGATGATGCGAGACTGACTGTTGAAGTAATGAAGAAAGCCGCCGGATACGGAGCGGATGCAGTCAATTACGTTAAGGCAGATGGATTTTTATACGATAACGGTACAGTGACCGGTATCATTGCAAAAGATGTTCTTAGAAATGAGTCCTATGAAATTAAAAGTAAAGCAGTCGTTAATGCAACCGGGCCGTGGGTCGATGAAGTACGCGCAAACGATAAACTGGGTAAACAGACGAAGAAACATTTAGTACACACTAAAGGTGTTCATGTCGTCTTTAAACAGGAAGATTTCCCGCTGACACAGGCAGTCTACTTTGATACTGAAGAAGACGGGCGAATGATCTTCGCGATTCCGCGTGCAGGTAAAACTTACGTCGGTACAACAGATACGTTTTACGGTGAGAATAAAGCAAATCCGACGGCTGATGCTGAAGATAAAATATATCTGATTAATGCGATTAACTTTATGTTCCCCGGGTTAAATGCAGAGGTGTCGATGATCGAGTCATCATGGGCAGGCATTCGTCCGCTCATTCAATCAGGCAGTAAAAATGCATCGGACATTTCACGTAAAGACGAAATCTGGCACAGCACGAGCGGTCTCATTACTATTGCGGGCGGCAAGCTCACAGGATACCGTCATATGGCAGAGGAAATCACCGATGAAGTTTCCGAGTACTTAAAGAAAAATCATAAGATGAACATCAAAAAAGTCTCTACTAAAAACGAACCGGTCTCAGGCGGTGACGTCGGCGGCAGTGTCGGCTATAAAAACTATGTCGATAACATCAGCCGTAAAGCTTCAAGCTACGGGCTCAGTCTGGAAGAGGGACATCATCTTGCAATGAAATACGGCAGCAATGTTGAAGCTGTTTATCAGTATGCAGGTATTACAAACGATAATAATGAAAAATACGGTTTGCCAAAACCATTATATGCAGAAGTGATTTACGCTATACTGCATGAAATGGTTATAAAACCGACCGACTTTTTCGTCCGCCGTTCAGGTAAACTTTACTTTGAAATTGAAGATGTGCTGGAATACCGTGACGGAGTGGAACGATTACTGCAGGATACTCTGGGCTACGATGATGAAATCAGAAAAGAATTTTCCGATGAACTCGATGAAGCAATTGAAGACACAAGAAAATAAGACTGTTATTTTAAATATGTAAAGACCAATTCTTGAGAATTGGTCTTTATTTGTTTGGGATACTTTTGATGCTTATTCACACCAGTCCTGTTACGTTGGGATACA
>CANRKV010000115.1 GCA_947631305.1 uncultured Jeotgalicoccus sp. | reverse complement strand
AGCATTTTTTCTGCCATTGGAATATATGCTTCGTATTCCAAATGCACAGTGCGTGTACCTTTGGTCCATTCGCGGACATGTCCTGTAAATGTGCAGACTGCACCCTGATGCTCATTTACAGTCAGTTTATGATATTTATTTATATCCAGTTCTTCAGATACGACTTCAAACATTTTCATCGCTAATATTGCTCCATTCTTTAAACCAGTTCATTGCATTATCCTTATCATAACGCATATCAAAGCGGTTTAACACATTCGTCAGACCGATTTCATTAATATCTGTACCGCCTTCTGTAAACGAATATGTGAGTATAATTTTTGAGTAGTTTTCATTTTTATATCCTTCGACGAGCACGAAGTCCACACCTTCATTTTGAAAGCGCTGAAGCTGAACTGTCAGCGGTTTTTCAGGCTGTTCCAGCATAACTGAATGCCCCGGCATATTGAACGACGTATAATCTGCGCCCGCTTCAAAGAACCTGCCGGTATCCGTGCTGTTTTCTACGTCTTCAGTCATATGGTGGTGCTTAATGATTGCAACAGTATAGCCGCATTGTTTTAATAACTGCACGAAATCGAGAATCAGTGTTGTTTTCCCGGTGTTTTTATAACCTGCTATCTGTAATGTTTTCATTTACTCCACCCCGAAACTGTCTGCACCTGTTGTAACATCGGTCATCATCACTTTGACAGCATCGCCTTTTTCAAATCCGCGCGTACCGCCTGGCAGAACGATGACACCGTTGCTTCGTGCAATAGATGTTACTGCGTTTGATTTATTGAAACCGGACGGACGTGCATATATTTTTCCTTCTTTGAAAAACAGTTCTGCACGGATAAAGCGTGAAAATGGATTGGCTTTCGTATGATCCTCATCGAGTACTGCATCGATAATCGGTGCGAATGGCAGTGCCGCTGACTGCATTAAATTCAGCGCAGGACGTGCAAATAATTCAAAGCCTGAATAACACGCTGACGGATTGCCGCTTAAACCGAAGAGCAGTTTATCGCCGAGAGTACTCACTGTTGTGACACTGCCCGGACGCATTGCTACTTTGTTGAATAATACTTCCGCACCAAGGGCGTCATAGATTTTCGGCAGCAGGTCGTAATCCCCGACCGAGACACCGCCTGTTGTAATAATGACATCAACTTCTTCGAGCATCGATTTAATACGCGTATAAAGTGTATCGAAATCATCCGTCTCGAGTTTATAATGTTTTCCGTCGATGCCCATACGTTTCAGCTGACCCATTACCATTGGTGTATTGGAGTTGCGGATTTTACCGCGTTCGAGTTCGTCTTCAACTTCCAGCAGTTCCGTTCCTGCAGAGAGAACGCCGACGACCGGCTGCTTAAACACTTCAACTTCGCTGTAGCCGAACGTTGCGAGTGTTGCGACAGTCCCCGGATTAATCAGCGTGCCTTTTTCAACGATGACGTCACCGACTTTACACTCTTCGCCTTTTTTCGCGATATTTTCATCCGCTTTAAATTCGCGGCGGATTGTAAAGCCGTCCTCCGTTTCTTTCGTCTGTTCGAACATTACTACCGTATCCGCTGACTCCGGAATTTCGGCACCTGTCATAATGCGGAATGCTTCATTGTCTTTTAACACGTAATCGCTTGAACTGCCTGCAGGCACTTCCTCGACAACTTTGAAGGCTACTCTCGTTTCGCCTGAGGCGTCTTTTGAATGTTTGGAATTAATCGCAAAGCCATCCATTGCTGATTTAGTAAATAACGGTACATCCGACGTCGCTGTTAAATCTTTCGCAAGCACTCTGCCGTAACTGTCCTTGTAGCTGACAGTTTCCGTACCAAGTTCCGTTATGCGTTCCATCAGTTTAGCCACTGCATCGTTAACATGAATCGGTGTTCTGTTTAAAGTCATTTCTATCATCCTCGCTGTATTTAAGTTATTTATCGTTTTGTCTTAATGTCTGATATAATTTGATTACTTATACTTATTGTACTAAACGGGAGGATCATTATGTCCAATTTTACGCATTTCAATGAAGAAGGCCGTGCTAAAATGGTCGATATTTCAGATAAAACGGTGACGAAGCGAAGTGCAACTGCACAGGCGCTCTTAGAAGTCCCGGAAAATATTTACCAGGGAATTACCGAAGGCACTGTAAAAAAAGGTGATGTCCTCGGTGTCGCTCAGGTCGCAGGCATTATGGCGGCAAAAAATACACACCAGATTATTCCAATGTGCCATCCGTTGTCACTGTCAGGTGTCGACGTGTCGTTCCGCTGGGAAACAGACGGCGCTTACGTTCTCGTTATCGAAGCGACAGTAAAAACGACCGGCAAAACCGGCGTTGAAATGGAAGCACTGACGGCAGCAAGTGCCGTAGCTTTGACCGTTTACGACATGTGCAAAGCACTAGATAAAGGCATGATAATTAAAGAAACGAAACTCCTTGAAAAGTCAGGCGGAAAATCCGGCGACTACAAGGCGTAAATATGATTGAATCCGTCTGCTCGAGTGAGCGGGCGGATTTTTTGGTTGGGTGGAGTGGTTAGTCTGGTAGAGTTTGTGGGCTCATGTATACGGAAAGTCTGATGCATAGGCATGACGGGGTCTCATGTATACGAAAAGTCCCTTGCATAGGCATGACGGGGGCTCATGTATACGGAAAATCCGATGCATAGGCATGACAGGGTCTCATGTATACGAAAGATACGAAAATCCCCGCAAAGTCAGGCGGCAAATCCGGCGACTACAAGGCGTAAATATGATTGAATCCGTCTGCTTATTAATATAGGCGGGCGGATTTTTTGGTTGGGTGGAGTGGGCGGATGGTCTCATGTATACGAAAGACTCAATGCATAGGCATGACAGGGTCTCATGTATACGAAAGACTCGATGCGTAGGCATGACGGGGTCTCATGTATACGAAAGACTCAATACATAGGCATGACGATGTCTCATGTATACGAAAGACTCAATGCGTAGGCATGACGGGGTCTCATGTGTACGAAAGATACGAAAATCCCCGCCCCTCTAGTTCTCTTTATTCAGTTCAAATACTAAGTGATTTAATTCCGGCATCACGAGTTTTTCCATGCCGAGTTTCACTGCACCGCTTGAGCCGGGGAGTGAAATAATCAGCTGATGGTCATGTGTGCCCGCTGCCGCCCGTGATAACAGACTGCGTGAACCGATGTCTTCTGTGTAGCTCAGCATACGGAACAGTTCGCCGAAGCCTTCGATTTCCTTATCGAACAGCGGCGTGACCGCTTCGATCGTCACGTCGCGTCTTGCGATTCCCGTGCCGCCTGTTGTAATCACTGCATCCACACCTGCTTCAAGGTGTTTCTTCACCGCGTTTTGAATCGTTTCTATATCATCTTTAACGATTTCATAATGTTCATCCGGTACAAAAGCGTTCACCGTTTCTATATATTCTATAACGAGCTTGCCGCCCTTGTCCGTCGTTTTGTCACGCGTGTCACTGACTGTCAGCACCGCCACTTTTATATCTCTGTCAATTCTGTCCACAATACTCATTCGTATCCGCTCCTAGCCAAATAATTGATTGACGATTGTTCGTGCTTTATTTAAATTCACAACGTTATGCATGAGCATTCTGCCGTTTGAAAAACTCACAATTCTAGTATCTTCATAATTAAACTCGATAAAGTACGGTGTCTTTTTATATGCAATATCAGCCTGTTCGAGTGTCTTCGTCACGACACTTTCAGTCAGCCGTCCGTCGATAATCTGAATCATATCCCGCCCGCAGAATTTCATGGCGTTCGATTCCGTGCTGTTAATTTCAGGGTACTCTTCAGCCTGGCATGTCGGACATGTACTTTCTGTCATGTTGCCGATATCAAACTTCATATAGTCCATATCCCAGACGTTGCCGATATGCATATGGTACGGCGCCGTAAATTGTTCCGTCAGTATTTTAATCGCTGTCGTGACCTGGTTACTGACCGCCATATGAACTGCCGGCGAAATTATACCCGCAGTATCGCACGTCAATGTCGTCGTCGGCAGTACCGGTGTTAAGCATCTGAAGCACGGTGTTTCACCAGGGATGAAGGCTGCACTTGAATACGAGCCTTCGACACATGCAGCATAGATCCACGGAATATTATATTTAAATGCCGCGTCATTTATCAGCATGCGCGTATCAAAATTATCCGTACCGTCTAACAGCAGGTCCGCATTCTTAGCCACTGACTCGATTAATCCCGCATCGCAGTGAGCCACGTGCACTTCGATATCGATGCTGCTGTTGATTTTCGATAATTTATCGTATGCGGCAACGGCTTTCGGTTTCTTAAGTTCCGCATCTTCTTCGTTATACAGTGTCTGGCGCTGCAGATTCGTCAGCTCGACATAATCGCGGTCGATTAAAATCAGTTTGCCGACGCCTGCACGTGCAAGCATTTCAGACGACAAAGAACCAAGCGCTCCGAGGCCGACAATAACTGCCGTTTTCTCTCCGAGAAGCTCTTGTCCCCGCTCGCCGATATTAGAATAAAGCAACTGTCTTGAATATCTGTTATCCATTATTTTCACTCATTAATATATTAATTTTAAGTAAATCTTTCACCTCTGATTTTATCACAGACATCATGTGAAATCATTTTATTGATTTACAATAAATGGTCATTCATGCCTATTGTTAAGAAGGTGTAAAGTTCGTCTGTAAATTGTATGAATTGTGCTAAAATATAGTTGTTATAAGATTAAGAAATTTACGGAGGGCATATAGATGAAAAAGCTGCTAGTCGTTGATGATGAACCATCAATTTTAACATTACTGAAATTCAACCTGGAACAGAGCGGTTTTGAAGTGCTGACTGCCGAGAACGGCAATGATGCACTTGATATCGCAACAACAGAAGACCTGACGTTAATCGTCCTCGACCTGATGCTTCCGGGCATGGACGGCATGGATGTCTGTAAAACACTTAGACAGGAAAAAATTAATACACCTATTTTAATGCTGACAGCAAAAGATGATGAGTTCGATAAAATACTCGGTCTTGAACTCGGCGCCGATGACTATATGACAAAACCATTCAGCCCGAGAGAAGTGGTCGCGCGCGTTAAAGCAATATTACGCCGCACTAATCTCGTCGCTGCCGAAGTTAAAGATGAAGTGATTAAAATTGGTGAACTGGAAATTCATCCGGATAAATATATGGTGATGTTTAAAGGCGAACAGCTCGTCTTAACACCGAAAGAATTCGAACTTCTCCTGTATCTTGCCAATCACCGCGGTAAAGTATTAAGCCGTGACCAGCTCTTAAACGGCGTATGGGATTTCCATTACGACGGCGATACGCGCATTGTTGACGTGCATATCAGTCATCTGCGTGAAAAAATTGAAACGGATACGAAGCAGCCGGTTTATATACGGACGATTCGCGGCTTCGGCTATAAGATGGAAGGACAGGATTAAATGCAGAGACTGTGGCTGAAAATCACAGGATCGTATTTAATATTATCGATAACATTT
>CANRKV010000114.1 GCA_947631305.1 uncultured Jeotgalicoccus sp. | reverse complement strand
GTCATATATAATAGGATATAAAACTTATAAGATGCGGTGATTTTATGTATATAGATATTTTTAACGAAGTTGTTGATATTATGAGAAATGATTATGCTGGCCATAAGGACAAAAAAGGATGGGATTTCCCAGATAAGTATCGTGCGGATATTCTGAATTTAAATAATAAACATCAACTAGATGACTATACTTTTGTAAAAATTGTTAATGATTATCTGCTCGATTTTAAAGATTCTCATATGTTCTTCATAACAAAAGATGAGAAGTCTAAGACAAATAGAGATATTGGTTTTAAAGCGAGACGCTTTAATGATGCTCTGTACGTCACAGAAGTTACATCTGAAACAAGGTTAAGTATTGGTGAGAAAATAATTGCTTTAGATGAGCATACAATCAGTAAGATCTCACATACACATAAAAGAGAACTAAGGGACGAAATACCTGAACGTCAAAGATGGGAAAGTATTATTGAAAAATATAATACTGTGTACATAGAAAAGAACGATAACGAGGTTATTAGTTTTAATTTAAATCTTTATGAAAAACAAAAATATACACCAATTCACTCTTTAGAAAAGTTAAATGATAATACATTAAAAATGACATTAACTGATTTCTTTTCTTCCGAACCTATAGAAAAAATTTTAGAAGATAATCAAGATGCATTAAGTCATTTAGAAAATCTGCTTATTGATGTACGTATGAATAGAGGCGGCAGTGATGCAAGTTTTGAATCACTATTACCCCTTCTTTTCCCAATGGGAAAAACAAGTATTAATCTCGATAATTATAAAATGGATTTCAACATCACAAAAAGAACAGCAGATTTGCAAATTCAAGGACTTAAGTCGTTACATGATAATACAACCGATTCATCTTTTAAAGAAACTTTGGACAACATGATTCGGTTCTTTGAGAAAAATTCCGGTAAAGGATTTGTTTCTTTTGATAATGGTGGAGAATTTGAAATTGAAGGATCTAAGTTTCCTAAAAACGTAATCGTATTATCTGATGTATATTGCGGCAGTGCAGGTGATATATTTGTAGATTTTGCCAGCAAATCAAATAAAGTTACTGTCATAGGAAGAACAACTGCAGGATTAAATGATTATTCTAATTTAATTAATAACGATTGGAATGATAAATTTTCATTATACTACCCTACTTCTAGAATGATTTCACTTGATAATGGTAATAAAGACACAGGAATAAAACCTGATATTTATGTGGAATGGACTCCTGAACATCTGCAATCTGACATAGATATAGAAACTGCTTTAAACCTTCTAAGCAAGCAATAATTATATTTTAAGGAGATACCATTATGAAGCCACAAATAATGATTGTAGGTACTCAGCACTATCATGAAAACTTCAGGAATTCTGAGCCGGATGAACTGTTTTTAGAGAGTCTTAATACTCTCAAAGATTCTTTAATCAATTTCCAACCTACTCGTATCTGTATAGAACAGGAAGCAAAAATTCAGGAAATTATTAATGATGAATTCAATAGTTATAATCCTGATAGGTTTTATAAAAATGAAGCCTATGATTTAGGTTTTTACACTGCGAAAAAGGCAAAACTAAAGTCCGTCATTGCAATGGACTGGATGGAGCAAGATTACGTAACTAATGGGATGACTGATTCATATGAATGGGCTAAAAATTATGATTTATCCTTCATCGAACATATTGAAAAGATTCAATCTTCTCATGCCAAAATTAGTAAAATGAATAACCCCTATAAAATTACATTAGAACTGAATAAACCCGAAAGTTATAAAATGGATGAAGAATTATATGGCCATATGATGCTGCTTGGTGAGGATTCGAATATTTCTATTCCTTGGCTAACTTGGTGGTATAAGAGAAATATGATTATGGTAAATAACATCACTAGAAATTTGGTCAACAGTGATAAAGTAATTATTATCGTTGGATCCGGTCATATCTATATTTTAAAGCAGCTTTTAGAAGCATCAAATAAGTTCGATGTCACAACTTTTTATGAAAGGATTGAAAATAGTTAATATAAATCTGTATAGAGTAATTGAAAAATCTTGGCAAACACATTGGCCAAATCTGGTAATAAATAAGGGGGACAATTATGATTAGAAAAGCAAATTTAAATGATGCAGAAAATATTGCACAGATTTTAATACATAGCTGGCAAATAAATTTCAATAATATTGTTCCTGAAGACTATTTAAATAAAATGAGTGTATATAAAATTACCAAAGGGATTAAAAAATCGTTAGGAGTAAATACTTTATTCGTCTATGAAATCAATAATACGATAGTTGCCTTTGTCGGATGCGGTTCAAATAGACTTCAAGGGCATCCCGAATTTGAAACTGAATTACATGCAATCCATGTTCTTCCTGATCAAAAAGGTAAAGGTATCGGCAAAGATTTATTCGAAATTGTTAAAGTAACTTTAATCGAACAAGGTTATACAAATATGATACTTTCCGTATTTGAAGATAATCCCGCTACAATATTTTATGAAAAACTAGGTGGAAAGTTTATAGGTACGAGAACAGTTGAATACGGCGGAAAGCAATCTACAGAAAGATTATACGGCTGGAATCTTAGTTAAACATCAATTATTTCTTTCGAAGGTCACCATGTCCAAAGCAGAAAAAACGATAATTACAAATATGTGTATGATAGAAAATGATAACGGTCAGATATTAATACAGGATCGCGTCAGCAGTAATTGGCCGGGTGTTACTTTTCCCGGTGGAAAAGTTGAAAAGAATGAGTCTTTCGTGGACTCGGTTATCCGTGAAGTATTTGAAGAGACCGGTCTGGTGATTAAAAAGCCGCAAATATGTGGAACAAAACAGTTCCAGACTGAAAATGATGAACGATACATTGTTCTGATGTATAAAACAAATCAGTATTCGGGTAATCTTCGTTCTTCTGATGAAGGTGAAGTATTCTGGATTGATAAGTATAAATTAGGTACCTATAAACTGGCTAATGATTTTGATGAGATGTTCAGAGTAATGGATTCCGACATTCTTTCAGAATTCTATTATGATGAGTCGTGGAATGTGCACCTTAAATAATATTATTTCTTAATGAAAGAAGGTTGTATTAAATGAACTTCTTACTAAAAATGCTAATGATTCTAGGTTCTGCTATTTTAATATTTAATGCTGCTGCAAGACCTGATTATACATTGTTAATCTCTGCTGTTGGAGTACTCCTAATAATGTCTGCTGGATTTTTACTGATATATAGAAGAAGTAAAAACGAAAATTAGCATAACAACTTAAAAACGTCTGACCATATTTACTGGTTAGACGTTTCTTGGCTATCCTCATGAATTTATTATTCACTGATAATAAGAATGGATATTTAATTGATAAATTAATTTAATGATTATTGAAATTGATATATTTCTAAAGCTTCGTTATATTTTATTAGTTAAAAAATTATATGTATGTTCTAAATTTATATTTTTATCTGTTGGTAAATGTATTTTCACATTATCTGATTCCAATCTTGGTATAACATGAAAATGAACATGTTCTATACTCTGATCTGCATTTATTCCATTAGACTGATGTATATTATACGCAGTTTTGTATTTATTACTCACTATCACAGAAACTCGCGCTATGAGGTTGATTAGGTCACTTAAAATAAGTGGATTCTCAATATCATGAAATTCTTTATAATGTTTTTTTGGGCTAATTAAAATGTGCCCTTCACTTACTGGATGCTTATCTAAAAAAGCAATACAATATTCATTTTCATCAATAATATATAGTGATTGTTCTTCTATTAATTTACAGAATAGACATTCAGAATCTTTGATAGAAACACTCCTCTTTTAAATTTTAAACAGCAGGCTTTACTTAAATATGTTTTTTTCTATAAAGTAATCTTCATTGGTATTTTTAATGACAATATCAAAATCCTTGCGATGAGGATGCATGAATATTTCATACTGAATCCTGCGTTCCTCATGTGAGCGTCTTAAATAATCCAGTTTCGTCCCTCTTTCTAAAATATCTCGAGAAGACCTTCTCATAATTTCTGTTTGTCCATCCGTATATAAGTATATCTTCACATCAAATAAATCAGGATCAGTAAATGTCACGCTCATACCTTCTATAATATTTATCTTGTTTTTGGATGAAACTAAATAACTTTTTTCATAATGTGTATCTAGTGTATAAAATTCCAAACTTTTCTTGATCATATTAATGTCTCGCTCTAATGCTGAAACATTATGTGCGCCTGGATGACAAGCGGTCATTTTATAAGTATGCTTCTCATTCTTATATTCATAATCAATTTCAGTATACTTTCTTACACTAGATGAACCGATGATATAAGAATCTGTGTTCACATAATTCACTTTTTCCTCATCTAACAACTTCATAAGATTATTTGCAAACGTTGTTTTTCCAGAAGCACCATGACCTGATATGCCAATAATAACTTTTTCTTTATAGCTTTTAATCAATTTTTCAATTTGGAATAAAATATCGTCCATGATTGCCTCCTATTAAAATTTCGGAGCTTATTTATATTCTTCTTTGTACTCATCAATATCGAGAACTTCAATAACATCAGACCAATGCAAATACGTTCCAACAAAATCTCTGATATCTAATCCGGGCATTTCATATGTATCTTCATCATTAACAGTTCCAGTTGCATTTTCGATGAAAGTAACTTGATAACCTCTATCATAAGCTGCTATTGCGGTAAATTGACAACAAAATTCTGTGTTAAACCCGGTTATAAAAATATGATTTACATTCATCTTCTCTAGCAGATTACTGAGGTTAGTCTGAAAAAAAGCGCTGGGTGTTTTCTTCTCGACTATGATTTCTGCATAATCCATTAAAGACTCGTGCAATGCTGATCCTGATGAATCTTTATAGAATGGACTATTTTCATCTTCACTTATATTTCTTATAAATAATACAGGTTCAGTACGCTCTTTAAAGTCTTTTATGATACCCTCCATACCTTCTAATTCTTGCTGAAAATCTTTCAAATTAACAATAGTATTTTGTACATCAATTACCAATAAAGCTCTCATATAAGTCACCTCGTTTATTTTAGATTCCACTTTATTTAATTATTATACTACAATAATAGTAAGCGTTTACAAAATCTATTTAACTATAATGAAACTCTTACTCTCAACTTATCTGACAAAAATAGATCTCAAAAGACCTCTTCATTCCTTCCCATATTTTAGTGTCATTTGGGTATATACATAAGACTTGAGGAGGTATTTATTTTAAATGACACATAAACGTTGGTTTCAAACAGCAGTCGCTGTTATTTTGACTTTAATTATTATTTTATTACTTATTCAACTGCAAGGGGTTTTCTCTCCAATCTTTACGGTGATACAAACTATATTTATACCGTTGCTGCTTGGCGGGGTGCTCTTTTACCTGACCAGACCTATTTTGAACTTCTTGATGAATCATAAATTCCCAAAATGGTCAGCTATCATAATTAT
>CANRKV010000113.1 GCA_947631305.1 uncultured Jeotgalicoccus sp. | reverse complement strand
TTCTTAAAATACTCGAAGGATTTCGCTGTGGCTTTACGCCCTCTCGGTGTGCGCTCTAAAAATCCGCGCTGTATTAAGTACGGTTCATATACATCATTTAATGTAATGACTTCTTCACCGATCGACACAGCAACAGTTTCAAGTCCGACTGGACCCCCGCCGTATGTACCGATAATTGTCCGCATAATTTTATGATCGATCGGCTCAAGTCCTTCCGGATCGACTTCAAGCACTTTAAGTGCGTAGTTCGTCGTATCAAGCGTAATCGCTTCTTCACCTTTAACCATTGAGAAATCTCTGACCCGGCGAAGCAGCCTGTTGGCAATCCTCGGTGTCCCGCGTGATCTTCTCGCCAGCTCATCCAGACTGTTTTCCGGAATCGCCACTTCAAAAATATCCGCGGTACGCTCGATAATCATCTTCAAGCTGTCAAGATCGTAATACTGCAGTCTTAGCTGCACGCCGAAACGGTCTCTGAGCGGTGCTGAAAGACTTCCGAAACGCGTCGTTGCACCGACAAGTGTAAACGGCGGCAGGTCGATGCGGATACTTCTCGCTTCATCACCCTGGCCGATTACAACATCGATAAAGAAATCCTCCATTGCAGAGTATAAAATTTCCTCAACGAAACGCGGCAGCCTGTGAATCTCATCGATAAAGAGCACATCACCCGGTTCTAAACTGGATAAAATCGCAGCGAGGTCACCGGCACGTTCAACGGCCGGTCCGGATGTCGTTTTAATATTAACGTTCATTTCAGCAGCGATAATGTTCGCAAGCGTCGTTTTACCAAGTCCCGGCGGACCGTGCAAAATCACATGGTCCAGCGCTTCTTCACGCATTTTTGCCGCCTCGATAAATACACTTAAATTATTTTTAAGCGCATCCTGTCCGATATACTGCTGCAGTTTATTCGGACGGAGCGACAGTTCGAGCGATACTTCATCATCGTGTTCATGTTCATCTAAAATACGTTCATCCATTACTTCACCCCGTTTAATTTAGTAATAGTTTAAGTCCAAGTTTCACTGCTTCATCGACAGAAGTAATTTCCTCTTTTTGAAGTTTTTTCTCAATGCGTGTGAGTTCACGTTTCGAGTAGCCGAGCACTTCAAGTGCCATCAGCGCTTCTTCAACGTAAGAAGGATTTGCCGACGGAACTGTTTCAGCCGGTGCCAGCAGGTCATCAGGTTTAAGCTTGCCTTTTAAGTCCAGAATGATCTGGCTCGCAGTCTTTTTCCCGATACCGGGGAACTTCTGCATAAATGCATTATCTTCTCTTTCTATTGCACTTATAATTTCATTCGGCGTTGCTGCAGCAAGTATAGCCAAGGCACTTTTAGGACCAATACCGGTCACTTTCAATAATGATTTAAACATCGATTTTTCGCTTTCACCGGTAAAACCGTAAAGCGTATGAGCATCTTCTCTCACAATAAGCTCTGTAAAAATCGTTACATCCGTATTGATATAGCGTTCAAGACGAAACGGGTTCGGCACGAGCAGTAAATACCCGATACCGCCCGTTTCCACCGTCACTCCGACTGGTTTTACTTCCGTTAACTTACCTTTTATATACTGATACATTTATAATCACCTATTCTACAAATTCAAACTCTCCGCCTAAAATTCGTACGATGTTTCCGGCCTGTATGCCGCGGTCGCGAAGTGCATCATCGATACCCATTGTACGCATTTGTCTGGCAAACCTGCGGACTGCAGCTTCACGAGTAAAGTCAGTCATCATAAACAGACGTTCAATTGCTCCGCCTGATACGACGTATGCACCGTCATCATCACGTGTAATGACAAATTTATCAGGGTCTTTCTCATGACGGTAAACAACACGGCTTTCCGTCTCGATTTCTTCTTTAATCACAGGCTGTTCTTCTAACAGATCCGCTACTTTATACAGAAGCGCATCAATATTTTCACCTGTTGCTGCTGAAATCTGGACAATCTCACTGTCAGTATCGATACCGTTTATAAAGTTATTAATAATTTCTTGATCGTGATCAATTAATTCCACTTTATTCAGTGCGATAACTTCCGGACGCTCTAACAGCTCTTCGTTAAACAGCGCCATTTCATTGCGGATTGTTTTATAATCTTCAATTGCATCTCTGCCGTCGGTTTCAGAAATATCCACGACGTGCACAAGTACTTTTGTACGCTCGATATGACGGAGGAACTGATGACCAAGTCCTGTACCATCAGAAGCACCTTCAATAAGTCCCGGCATATCAGCCATAACAAACGTACGGCCATCTTTTGACTGTACAACACCCAGGTTAGGCTGCAGCGTTGTAAAGTGATAATCCCCGATTTTCGGTTTTGCTTTAGATACAGTGCCAAGCAGTGTTGACTTACCCACACTCGGGAAGCCGACAATACCGACATCCGCCATCATTTTAAGTTCAAGAGTAATTTCCAGCTCTCGTCCCGGTTCGCCGTTTTCTGCGAAGTCGGGTGCCGGGTTACGGCTTGTAGCAAAACGGGAGTTCCCGCGTCCGCCGCGTCCGCCTTTGGCAATTACTGCCTGCTGACCGTGTTCAACCAGATCGGCAAGTGTTTCACCATTCTCGGTATTTTTCACTATTGTGCCTGGTGGCACTTTTAACACTAATGGCGCACTGTTTTTACCGTGCATATTAGAATTCATTCCATTTTCTCCGTGTGTTGCTTTAAAGTGGCGCTGGAATCTGAAGTCCATTAATGTTCTTAAGCCTTCATCAACTTCCATAATAATATCTGCACCGTTACCGCCGTCTCCTCCAGATGGTCCGCCCATCGGAATATATTTCTCTCTGCGGTATGCTACCAGACCGTTACCGCCGTTACCTGCTTTCAAATACACGGATACGTAATCTATAAACATAACACTCACCTCCATATAATTAATCTCTATTTAAAATTATAACATTCATAAAAAAAGACATCAGCAGAAGCTGATGCCACAAAATTATTATTTTGCTTCCTGATATACAGAAACACGTTTTTTGTCGCGTCCGAAACGCTCGTATTTAACAACACCATCAATTTTCGAGAATAATGTGTCGTCTCCACCGCGTCCTACGTTTTCACCTGGGTGAATTTTAGTACCGCGCTGACGGAATAAAATAGATCCGCCTGTTACGAATTGCCCATCTTGTCTTTTAGCACCAAGGCGTTTTGATTCAGAGTCACGACCGTTTCTAGTCGACCCAACACCTTTTTTCGATGCGAAGAACTGTAAGTCTAATTTTAACATTGGTATACACCTCACTCATATTCAAGTTTTATAAATTCGTTATATTCAGATTCAATAGTAGTCAATGATACAATCATTGTTTCCAAGATCAATTGAACTTTGTCATCGGATGTATCCTCAAGCTTAACACTTAAATATCCACCTTCTTCGGCCATGTCCACGGCCGGCTCGTAATCAGTCAGCGCATAAAGCGCATTAACACTGCCGAATACAACTGCCGAAGCACCTGCACATACGAGATCTTTGCCGTGGACATCAAAGTCCGCGTGGCCGCTCATCGTAAATCCGGTAATATGCTGTTCACTGTTACGTGCAACGATAACTTTAATCATTATGCGTTGATCTTGCCGATTGTTAATTTAGTATATGGCTGACGATGACCTTGTTTACGGCTGTAGTTCTTTCTGCGCTTGAACTTGATAACGTTAATCTTCTTACCGCGTCCATGCTTATCAACTGTAGCTGTAACAGTAGCACCTTCAATTGTAGGAACTCCAACTTTAACGCTGTCGCCTCCAACAAAAAGTACTTTGTCAAACGTGAATTCAGCACCTGCTTCAACCTCTAGTTTTTCAACGTAGATTGATTGACCTTCTTCAACTTTTACTTGTTTACCACCTGTTTCGATGATTGCAAACATACTTACACCTCCTATTATTTAAGACACGCCACTATAGGTGGGATAAATCCTCTTATACCTATATATGTGCGGTTGACGTTTACGTTTCATCAACTACTGTATTATATAAAATTTAAATCAATGTGTCAATTGATTCTCCGCAATTCTTTTCGCACTTTAGCCGTTTGAATCGCAAGGACATAAAGGATGACGAAAAACAGTGCACTTACCAATACGCTTGGTATCGCACGAAGCGCGATATAGTCGAAAAACGGCATCGCTATAAAGTCGAGCACACTGTACACCGCGTACTGATATAAATCGAATAAAAATGTATTCAGCAGCACGACAAATGCCATAGCTACAAAATCTCTGTAAAACACTCTGAATGCAGTCTGCATAAAGATAACGAATGCTATAAAGCCGAATATATGAATACCGTACAGCGAGCCGATATAGACGTCCAGCATAACACCGAACAGAATTGCAAAAAGCATGCTGATTCTCGGCCCCGCATAAATAGTTAAGAGCAGGATGTACATAAAGAGCAGTTTCGGTACGAAGTATACTTCAATACCAAACATCGTCATCGGACTGAAGCCGGTAAAAGCCATGTCAGCATACATTAATATGACTCCAATTATAAAAATCACTATCATCTGCATCGTATCAGTCCTCCAATGATTCAGGATCGCGCTTTAAAACAAACACATTATCCACATCATTTAAGTCACTGTTCATTTGCACGAATGCATTTTGACTCAGTCCGTATTCATCATTTTCTACCTCTACTACTTTGCCGATAACTATGCCTTCAGGGAAAGCACCCGTCAGACCTGATGTATATACTTCATCACCCTCTTCAAGCTTTACCTGACTTTTAATGTTTTCAACGACCAGCACATCTTTTTCTGTATCAAAATTGCGGATATTACCGTAGACCGCTTCATCGTTATGTCTCACTTCAACAGACATATTATTCTGTGATGCATTCGTTGAAATCATCTCGATAAAACTCGACTTGCCGTTAACTCTCGTGACGATACCGATTAGTCCTTCCGACGTCGATACTGCCATGCCTTCTTCAACGCCGTCTTTTTCTCCTTTATCTATCGTAAAGGACTCTAGCCACTGATCCGGTGCACGTGAAATCACGCGGGCGTTAACTGTTTCGTAAGCCATACTGGAGCTCACTTCAAGAGATTCACGCAGCTCTTCATTTTCAGCTGCAAGACGCTCATTATCAGCCTGCAGCTGCGGCAGCATATCCAGCTGCTCTTTCAGTGCTTCATTCTCTTCAAGCGCACTGAAACTTCCTGTGATACTGGAAAATATATTCCCTATAAAACTGAACGGTGCATCGACAACCTTTTGAGTCGCAGCGACCGTATCACCGGTGAATTGTTCCGCTTTCGTTGTGGAATCTCTGTCCGACAATGAAAAACCGATTAGTGCAATTAATACTACTATGCCAAACAGCACGATCAACATGCGGTTTCGATTAAAAAACTTAGTCACTCTCATGCCGCCCCCAAAAATTAATATCTGGGTAAATAATACCACATTTGATGTCAGACAATAAACTAATCTTGATAGAGTTCTTTAATCTCTCCGAGTCTTTGTGTGAATGTTTTTAAATCTTCATCAGCAACTGCAAGCGATATACGGATATAATCCTCTGCACGTCCGCCGAAAGGTTTTCCCGGAGTAGCGAGAATGGATT
>CANRKV010000112.1 GCA_947631305.1 uncultured Jeotgalicoccus sp. | reverse complement strand
ACCTGTCGCGCTTTTGAAATAGTCATTCTCGTTGGACGTTTTACAGACGGCTTCGACGTACTGTACTTCGTTTCCCGCTGCGGACGTCTGACATATTCAGGCGGTGAATGCAGCGGCGTGATTGATTCCGTACCGGCATCATCTGAACTGTCGATATCAAGAGGAAATTTAAATGCTTCTTTGCTCGCATCTTTATCGTGACGTTCCTTGTTAAATTCTCGTCTTTGTCTTCTTGTCATTTAATCTCACCTTTATCCGACCGGGAATGGCTCGCCGACATTATAGCTGTCGTCTAAAACGTAAATACCTTTGACCCCGTCATCTTTTAAGTTAAGCTCTTTTTTAGAACAGATCATTCCATTTGAATCCACGCCGCGAAGCTGTGAAGGTTTAATATATAATCCTTCAGGCATAATAGCACCGACACGTGCGACGACTACTTTTTGCTCCGAATCAACATTCGGTGCACCGCAGACAATCTGCAATATTTCTGTACCGACGTCCACTTTAGTGACGTTCAGTTTATCAGCATCGGGATGCGCTTCTTTTTCAATAACTTTACCTACGATAAATTTCGGAGTCAGGTCGAATTCAAGTGCTTCGATTCCGTTCTTCTGAAGCAGTTCGTTAATACGGAGAACCATTGTTTCATAATCATTAATGTCCGTATTTTCAAGTGCCAGATTGCTGTTTGCATTAAAGATATTCAAACCGATAACTTCATCGCCATCTTTAATCAGAGTAATATCACCATTGTGTTCGTATGATACTTCCTCCGTCTTTCTTAATGTTACAAACAATACATCTCCAACGTTTTCATTGTATGTGAGTCTCACATTCTTCACTACTTTCTTCACTATTTGTTTTTATTGTTGTAATTTCTCTGCTTGCCTAAAATAAATACCGGCTGCAGTTTCGTGCCGTCGTATGAAAACGACAGCGATGTAATTGGTGTCAGCCCTTCTGCAAAGTACTGCATCATCATCTGCGCCATAATATCGTAGCCGACATTGTTTTTACAGTCCGCTATAATCAGCACATCCTGATGCGGCAGACCGACCAGCATTTCGCCTTCTGTCTGTCCCAGCATTTCATGCAGGAAGTCCGTATTTAAAATACGTGACGAATCATAGCCGTCGTTATGGTTAATGAAGTAAAAATCATTGTCCTGAACCGTTTGTTTTTTAATTTCAACCGGCAGGTTTTTTAAGTTGTTCGCTGCGAGCACTTTCATATCTTCTTCAGACATGCCGAGAGATTCGAGCAGTGCATCGTCGATTAAGCGGTAACTCTTATCAAAATCAATCGCATAGTAAATATTCGTTTCATTAGTATGCGGTGTAATGATAAACGGTTCGCCGGCTTTAGATTTATCAGGGAAACTTGTCGCACGGACTACAGGATAAATTGTCGCTGTTTCCGCATCGATTTTCTCTTCGCCCATACGGCTTAGTGATTCATCGATATAATAAACAAGTTCATCTATAATTTTATCATCATTCTTTGCTTTATTCAGTGCTTTTGATAAAGCAATTGTAATTCCCTGCCCGTTATCTGTACGTTCAACGCGCAGTTCTTCATTTTCACGGTCGAATTTATGTGAAATATCATTTCTTTTAGCAGTGATTTTCTCGATAATTAAATCACGCATTTTATATATATTCATGATTTACCTCCTGTGTTATTTACCTAAACTAATAATTTGATCGCCCTGTTTAATGAAGCCGTAAAAGCTAAACAGCTTATAGAATATCAGAGTTACAATTAGAGGTAAAACGATATGAAATACTAAAACCAGCATAACAGTGGACATTGACAGCCCCATCGTTTCAACAGCCATAATTTGTCCAACGAAACCGCTCGTGCCCATACCGGCACCGGCTGCGTTGTTTTCCATCGGGAAAAACACAGTCATAATCGGTGCAATAATTGCACTTGCGATTACCGGGGGTACGATAACAAACGGATTCCTTAAAATATTCGGCACCTGCAGCATCGATGTGCCGACACCGATTGAAATGACGCCTGATACACCGTTATCTTTATAGCTCATCGCAGCAAGTCCCACCATGTGGCAGCAGCAGCCGATAACCGCAGCTCCAGCAGCCACACCGCTTAAGTCGAGCATTAATGCGAGTGCAGCACTGGACAGCGGTGCTGTCAGCGTAATGCCGAAAACAACACTCACGAGAATGCCCATCATAAATGGCTGCTGTTCAGTCCCGAACACTATAAGATCTCCAAGCCCTGTCATTACACCGCCCACTGCTTCACCAATTAAACCGGCAAGCAGCAGACCGATTATTAAAGTTAACAGCGGTGTTACGATAATATCGAGTTTCGTTCGTTGCTGATACAGTCTCGCAATTTCAATTACTATTAAACTCACGATAAAACTTGCAGCTGCCCCGCCTAAGTCATATGCGTGCTGGCTGACAGCAAGAACGGAAAAAATAACGAGCGGCGGTGACTTCAAGCCGTAAGCTATGGCAACACCGATCGCAGCACCGGTTAAACTCTGTGCCGTATTACCGATAACTGATAAACTGCTTAAGAATGGCACGTATGTTGCAATGGTATTAATAATCAGACCGATTATTAAAGTGCCGAACAGACCGAGTGCCATAAAACTCATCGCTTCTATAAACCAGCGGTGCAGTAATTTTTTCATGGCTTACCCTCTTATTCTATCAACTGTTTCATTATTTACGTTTTTAATCAGCGACGTTAATAAATTATGAGCATGGAAATAATCTTCATAATTAATAATAGAGTTCGCTGTGTGAATGTAGCGTGAACAAATCCCGACTACAGCTGACGGCACGCCGTCGTTTGACACGTGAATGCTGCCTGCATCCGTGCCGCCCGGCGAATGGTAGTACTGATATTTAACATCTGATGCTTTAGCTGTCTCGAGCAGAAACTCGCGCATTTTCGGTGCAAGAATCATCGTGCGGTCAAACAAACGCAGCAATGTTCCTTCGCCTATTTTACCGAGGTCGTCTTTTTTGCCCATCATGTCATTTGCCGGTGAACAGTCAACAACAAATGCAATGTCAGGATTAATCATGTTGGCACTTGCTTTCGCGCCGCGTAAACCTACTTCTTCCTGAACGTTCGCGCCGATATACAGGTCGCAGTCGAGTTCAGTATCTTTAAGAGATTCGAGTGCTTCAATCGCAATCAGGCAGCCGTATCTGTTATCCCATGCTTTAGCGAGTAATTTCTTCTCATTTTTAAGTACCTGGAAATCGACCTTAGGTACGATTGAGTCTCCGAGGTTAATACCCATTTCAAGCAGTTCCTCTTTCGAATCCGCACCAACGTCGAGCAGCATATCTTCAATTTTAGTTTCCTTATTTTCGCCTCTTCTGAAATGCACAGGCACACTCCCGATGACACCTGTAATTTCTTCATCAGCTGCTGTACGCACTGAAAAGCGCTGGCTTAATAATACATCCGTCGGCCAGCCGCCAAGCGGTGTGAATTTAATAAAGCCGTTGTCAGCAAGTTCTGTGACCATAAAACCGACTTCGTCCATATGCGCTGCAACGAGAACTTTCGGCGCATTTTCCTTTTTGCTCTTTTTAACGGCAAAAATGCCTCCGAGTCCGTCCTGAATAATTTCATCAGCATATTCCGACAGTTCAGCCTTCATATATTCCCGCACTTTATCTTCAAATCCCGGTGCCCCGTGCAGTTCTGTTAAAGCTTTCATTCTTTCCAGTGTTTTTTTCGACAGTTCCATGAAAATACCCCTTTTAATTGTTATTTATCCAATATTTTATGTTAAACTACTTCATAAGGAGGATGTACATATGAAGCGTAATTTGATTGTATTTACATTGTTAGCTGTAACGGTTATTCCGCTACTAGTCTGGTTAGTACTGCACCGCAGAGTCGATACTAAGAAAGTTGTCGATAACCTGCATCTTCAATTTGAAAACATCTCATTCATCTCGCTTGACTATCAGGCAGATGGCCAAAACCGTTTTGGTTTAAACACAAACACGGTAAGTGGAGTCCTGCATGTAGGCAATGATGAAAACACGGTGAAATATAACTTTTTAGCAGATCCTTATACAGCTGAAATCATGGAGATTACTGTTCAGTAATCCCCATGATTTTTTTATTTGTCTAAATGTTCAAATGTTTTTCTAATACGCTCGAGCCCATCCTCGATACGTGTTCTGCCTGATGCAGCATTAAATCTGAAATGCTTATTCTCTTCATCTAGATACAGCTTGCCGGGTGATACGGCAATTCCACCGAATTCTACCAGCGCCTTATGCACCGTATCAGCATCGAGACCGGATTTTTCAAAACTGATCCAGCCGAGATAAGTCGCCTTAGGAATATCAAATGATAAATATTCTGACAGGTGCTCATCGATATAATCACTGATTAACTGGAAGTTTCCTTCAACATGTTCGTTCAGCTGATCAATCCATTCGCCGCATTCCGTATACGCTGCTTCAATCGCGGCAAGTGCTAAGCTTGATGCTGTGTTGACATTATATCTGCTCCCCATTGCAGTTGTAATATCAGAAGTAACCGCTCTGTCTTTGGTAATAAAATAAGAGTGCGGAATACTCGCTAAGTTAAACGATTTTCCTAAGCCCGTCGTAACAAGTACAGGATCATTGTCCTCGATAATTGATGCCACCGATACAAAATCCTCTTTCGGTCTGACGAAGTCCATATGAATTTCATCGCTGATTAAATATACATTATTGTCAGCACATATTTTTTTAATCGCCAGGAGTTCATCCTCAGTCCATACTTTTCCGGTAGGATTATGCGGACTGCAGTGAATGTACAATGTTACGTCTTCACGCTCACAGTAACTCGTGAACTCTTCAATATTTAAGAAGTATTCTTTTTTCTGCTCATCGTAAATAAGCGGTGTCTCCACTATTTTACGGTCGTTTCCTTTAATTAAATTCGGAAAAGAATTGTAGGATGGTGTCGTTAAGATTACACCGTCTCCTTCGTTTGTCACTTGTCTCATCACTTCGCCGACCGTATATAATACCGATGCTGCGTAGTGAATATCATCTTCATTTAAAGAAATATTAAAGCGCGTTTTCCACCAGTTTTTAATTGGACCGTAAAAACGCTCATTCTGCCACATTGTATAACCGAAAATCCCGTTATCAAGACGTTTTTTAATCGCGTCTCTAATCGCTTCAGGCGTTTCTATATCCATGTCCGCAATCCAGAAAGGTTCAAGTCCTGTCGCTCCGAATAAAGCTTCGGTGCCATCGTACTGAACACTGTATGTACCTTCTCTTGACGTTGTTTTATTGAAATCGAACTGTGTCATTATATTCCTCCACTGTAAATGTTCTGTATCCTTATATTTTAACATTCTTTAATGGATAATACACGAATAAGAAAAAGCACCTTCCGTTAGAAAGATGCTTGAATCCAGTATATTTTATGACCGCGCTGTGAGAATTTCTCTTCATACTCGGTGCGGATATTTTCTTTTGGTTCATCGTCATGGACGTCGAGATTAAGGTTATCAAAATTCATGCCGTATGCGTTCATCGACATCAGGCTGAATTCAAATAATCCTCTGTTATCCGTCTTAAATTCAACGATTGAATGTTCTTTTAACAGCTGTTTATAACT
>CANRKV010000111.1 GCA_947631305.1 uncultured Jeotgalicoccus sp. | reverse complement strand
GTTGCACATATACTGCTCGATATCGATGCGGTTAAATTATCACCGAAAGAACCATTCACGTGGGCGAGCGGGATAAAGTCTCCGATATATTGTGATAACAGACAAATACTCGGTGATGTTGAAGCACACCGTAAAGTAATTCAGCTGCTTATTGAACAGCTGGGTCAATATGCGGAAGCCGATGTAATCGTTGGTACAGCAACTGCCGGAATCCCTCACGCAACATTGATTGCAGACCGTCTCGGCAAGCCGTCAGCTTATGTGCGCGGAAGTAAGAAAGCACACGGGACGGCGCGCCAAATCGAAGGCGCAGCAGTTAAAGGAAAACGTGTTGTTGTCATCGAAGACTTAATCTCAACCGGCGGTTCAAGTCTTAATGCAGTAGAAGCACTGCAGGCAGATGGAGCTGAAGTAACAGGTGTCGTTGCAATCTTCTCATACGGCATAAAAGGCGCCGTTCAGAAATTTGAATCAGCCGGGTGCGCTTATTCGGTACTGTGCGATTTAGATACACTGCTTGAAGTGGCAGAAGCGCGCGGCGTGCTGGACTCAGCCGGTGCTGACGATGTGCGTGAGTTTAGAAACGGATTATAATATTATTAAGGTGCGGCCGGCAAATCATTGGGATTTGCCTTTTTTGATTGTTGTTTGAAATATACTGCTCGTTGGGGTGAACGGCATTAATTGCTTCAATGTGAGTCGTTCGTTGGGATGAGAGACGTTAATCGTGCTAATGTGAGTTACTCGTTGGGGTGAACAGCATTAATCGTCTTAATGTGAGTCATTCGTTGGGGTGAAAGCCGCTAATCGTCCCAATGTGAACAACTTTTCAGGCCACACATTCTCGCAAACACAAAAAAGCGCCGAATCACCGGCGCTTCACAAATATATTCAATCTAGTCTTTCTTCATCTCTTTAACTTTTTCAGCATCCGGATCGACCAGTACGGTCGATTGTTCGCTGTACGTTACAAATCCAGGTTTAGTTCCCGGTATATTTTTAACGTGTTTAATTTCTGTATAGTCGACGGGTACGCCTGCTGACTGTCCGGCTTTTGAATGGAATGCTGCCAGCATTGCCGCTTCAAGTATATCGTTCTCAGATATATCCGCAGCGTTGTGTGCAATGACAACGTGTGATCCCGGTATGTCTTTCGTATGGAACCACAGATGATTGTTCTGTGCTTTCCGGTTTGTTAAATAGTCGTTCTGCTTGTTGTTTTTACCGACGAATACAGGCAGTCCGGCCGACGTTTCGAATTCATGCAGCTGAATTTTGTTCACTTTCTTTTTCTTCTTGCCTCTGCTGCGTTCTTTAATAATTTTCTGTTCGATTAATTCCTGACGGACTTCTTCAACTTCGTCTGCTGTTGTAATGTTTTCCATCTGATGCAGCAGATTGCTGAAGTATTCAACGTCCATATGTGCCAGCCGCAGCTGTTCCTGTGCAACTTTTTCACGGTTTTTTAACTTGTTATACATATTGTAATAACGCTGTGCGTTCCCGGCAGGGGAGAGCTGTTTATCGAGCGGGATTTCTATGTTTTCATTTGTATAATAATCCATCACGACAGCTGATTCCTGATAGTTTCCAATGTTATGCATATACGCTGTAATAAGCTCACCGTATTTCTGATACTTATCTTTTTCTGCAGCTTCTTTTAAATCCGCTTCAAGATTCGTAATTTTACGGACCGTTTTATCGTGCTCACGTTCGATCACCTGCAGATAATCCGACGATTTCTGACGAATTGCACTGATCTGATAACGGCGGTGGTAATAGTCGTCCAGCAGCTGGCTCATATTACCGTATACTTTATCCGGTTCACCTAAATGAGTGAGCGGGGTAAAGTAAAATACCGGCTTTTTCAAATCGTAATACACTGCCTGAATATTTTCACTGTCTTTAAGCGTATCTTTAATTGCAGGCACGATATTATCGATATTGAAATATTTAACACGGGATTCCACTTCATCGATAAACACCGGACTGAATCCTTCGATATTCATTAAAATCTGCTTTTTCAGTTTGCCCGCATTAAAATCGACAAATTTCGGCAGTTCATCGAGTTCTTCTGTTCTTGGATTTAATTTTTTGCTCGTCGGGGGTCCTTCGTAAGTGAAGCCCGGCATAATCGTCCGCACATTATTATTCGGTGTTAAATGTTTAATGCCGTCGATAATTTTATACTCATTATCTGTTAAAATAATATTTGAATGGCGTCCCATAATTTCAAGTATTAATATGCGTTCAACATCGTCTCCGATATCGTTAATAGCGCGTATATGAATATGCACCTGGCGGTCGTTGCCAAGCTGCTTAATTTCAGTTATAAAACCGCCCTCGATATGTTTTCTTAAAATACGTGAAAACATCGGCGGATCAAATGGGAATTCATATTTATGTTCTGTTAAATGGAAGCGGGCATACATCGGATGGCTGCTTATCAGCAGCTGATGATTTTTTCCGCCTGCGCGCATTTTAAAAAGAAGAGATGAATTATCCATCTGCTGAATTTTATTTATTTTACCGCGCACTAAAAATTGCAGTTCATCTACGAGTGCGTGCGTAAAATTTCCGTCAAAAGCCATGGCGTATCCTCCTCAAAATGATTACATATTATTTTATCATGAATGTATATTTAATGTCCCCTTTAAGGATGAAATTTTATGCAATCTATGGTACATTAAGAAGTAATCAAAATTAGAAAGGTTACATTCTATGGTATCTGATAAAGGATTGCTCATCGTTCTCTCGGGGCCTTCGGGAGTTGGAAAAGGCACTGTACGCAAAGCCATTTTCGATCACCCAGAGACGAATTTTAAATACTCAATTTCTATGACAACTAGACAGAAACGAGAAGGCGAACGTGATGGCATAGATTACTTTTTCAAGTCGCACGAAGAATTTGAAACGTTAATTGAACAGGATAAATTCATCGAGTATGCTGAATACGTAGGAAATTACTATGGCACACCAGTAGATTACGTGAAAGACACAATTGCAGATGGACACGATGTGTTTCTCGAAATTGAAGTCGAAGGCGCAAAGCAGGTCAGAGAAAAATTCCCGGATGCTTTGTTTATCTTCCTGGCTCCGCCGACACTGGCACAGCTTGAAGAGCGTTTAATCGGCCGGGGTACGGATTCACAAGAAGTGATTAATTACCGTATTAAAGAAGCGAGACGTGAACTCAGCTTAATGAACTTATACGACTATGTTGTAATTAATGACGATGTTGATACAGCACGTCAGAAAATACAGTGCATCGTTGAGGCAAGTCATCTGGAACGCTCACGTGTGGAAAATAAGTTAAGAAAACTTTTACTGGAGGCAAATAATTAATGTTATACCCAGCTGGTCATGAACTTAAAAAAAATGTCGATTCTAAGTATCTTGTTGTTACTATGGCGGCAAAACGCGCAAGACAATTGCAGGAACATCCTGAAGATCTGATATTGGATTCATACGTATCTAAAACAAACGTCGGCTATTCTTTAGAAGAAATAGCAGCCGGCAAAGTTACTATACACAAATAAAAGAGAAATAATGATGCTGACAAGAAATTGTCAGCTTTTTTTGAAGAGGTGATTAATTTGGCAAATATTGTCCTCGGTGTTACGGGAGGAATCGCAAGTTATAAAGCGATTGATTTAACGAGTAAACTCATTCAATCCGGTCACGAAGTCCGCGTTGTATTAACGGACAACACGCTGGAGTTCGTGACGCCGCTCGCCTTTCAGGCAATCAGCAGAAACCACGTCTACACAAATACTTTTTTAGAAGAAGATCCGGGTCATATTGCACATATTAATATCGGTGAGTGGGCGGACATTATCGCGGTCGTTCCGGTAACGGCGAATACGATTGGTAAGTTTGCTAACGGAATTTACGATAATATGCTTTTAAATGTTCTCGCCGCAAATACGAAACCCGTATTAATGGCGCCGGCAATGAATGTGCATATGCTCCATCAGCCGTCAGTTCAGGAAAATATCGATAAACTCAGAAGCCAGGGTGTGGAGTTTATCGATTCGGAAACGGGATTTCTTGCGTGCGGCTATAACGCAAAAGGACGTCTTGCATCAGTTCCGGATATTATGGAAAAAATTAACGATATGCTGAACGAAAACAATGAGCTGAGCGGGAAGCGTGTTTTAGTTACTGCAGGTCCGACACGGGAACGACTTGACCCGATTCGCTACCTTTCTAATTTTTCGAGCGGGAAAATGGGCTACAGTATTGCGGACAGTTTCACAAGACGCGGAGCTGAAGTCATCTTAGTCAGCGGGCCGACGAATCTGCCGGTACCCGCCGGTGTGAAGCGTATTGATGTTGAATCGACAGCTGAAATGTTCGAGGCGGTTAAAGAGCATATGACTGCTGATATCGGCATTTTTACTGCGGCGGTTTCCGACTTTACCGTTAAAGAACAAAGCGGACAGAAAATTAAAAAACAGAAGGACAGTGTGCCTTCGATAGAACTTGTTGAAACACAGGATATATTAAAATATGTCGGTCATAACAATGAAGATATGTACGTTGTCGGCTTTGCTGCAGAGACAGAAAATGTCGAAGCGTATGCACTGGGTAAATTGGAATCCAAAAAAGCGGATGCGATTATAATGAACGATGTATCGGATACTTCTATCGGCATGAACAGCGATGATAATGAAGTAACGATAATGTTTAAGGACGGCAGCAAAGTACCGCTGCCTAAAATGGCTAAAACAGCACTGGCAGAAAAAATAGCAGATGCGCTCACAGAACAGGTGATGCGCTGATGTATGCTGCGGTTATCGTCGGTGTAAACAGTAAGGATGTCAACCGGCTGTTCGATTATAAAATACCTGCTCACTTATCCGATGTCATTAAAGCCGGCCACCGTGTATTCGTGCCGTTTGGCCCGAGGCATGTACAGGCTTACGTGATGAGCATTCACGATAACACTGATGTGCCGGAAGATAAGGTTAAGGAAATCGTTAAAGTGATGGATGTTGAACCGGTATTAACAGCTGAACTGGTTGAGCTGTCAAAACAGCTGGCAAATTATTATATCGAGCCGTATATTTCCGTCATCGAAACAATACTGCCGGTTGCACTGAAAACAAAATCGAAAAAAGTGCTGATGCTTGATGAAGGTGCGTCAAGTGAAGCTAAATTTATATATGAAAGCTATGCGGTAAACGGTGAACTCGAAACGAAAAGTTTATCGACGAAAGACCTTGCGGCACTGATGCCTTATATCGATTCCGGAGATATATATGAAGATATTCAGATTAAACAGCATACCAGAAAGAAAGTTCAAAAAGGTGTGCAGTCGCTGTATTTAAATAAAGCACCGCTTGAACGGGCACCGAAACAGTTTGAAGCACTGCAGGTCATTGAAGATTACAATGAACCGGTATTGCTTAAAGTACTGAAAGAACAAGGCTACTCGGAAGCAATTGTCCGTGAACTTGAGAAAAAAGGGTACGTAAAAAAACTGGATATGGTCGTTGAACGGGATCCGTACGAATCCAGAGTGTTTGAAGCGGATTATGAAAAGGAATTAACTGAGGAGCAGGCTGCTGCTTTTAACAATATTAATAATGCCGTATTAAAAAATGACAATGAAACATTTCTTTTGCATGGTATTACCGGCAGCGGGAAAACCGAAGTGTATTTACAGTTAATACAGAC
>CANRKV010000110.1 GCA_947631305.1 uncultured Jeotgalicoccus sp. | reverse complement strand
AGGTTTTATCGGTGCAGAGCTTCACCCGCGTTTTGATATTATCCGCAAATATATCGAGATTTCGGATGCGATTCAGTCTGCGGATATCGTTATTACGGCTGAAGGCTGCATCGATTACCAGACTCCAAACGATAAAATACCGTCTGAAGTGGCGCGAATTGCAAAAGAGCATGATAAACCCGTGATTGCTTTTGCAGGTACAATCGGGAAAAAAGCGAGTTTGAATTACAGCAGCGGCATCGATGCATATGCGAGTATAATTCCGAAACCGGCAACGCTTCAAAAGTCTATGACAGACGCATCAAAATGGCTTGAAAAATGCACAGAAAATACGATTCGCCAAATTATGATCGGTTCAGTGATTGCAGAAAATAATCAAAAAGCTTCGGAGCAGCCGGTTAAATGACACGAAAATTTAAAGTTCTGGGAATTGTATTTTTACTGATTACTGTGCTGATCAGTCTGTCGGAAGAGCTTGATTATCTTGGCTCTTTAAGCTTTATAATCTTTATATTTTCACTTGGCATGTTTATATTTTCCAGTCTGCCGGCGGGTCTCGTTGCATGGCTGTCGTTATGTGCCGGAGTACTGCTTGGGCTGCCGGAAGAAATTATCTTTGAATCATTTAACATCGATATTGTCTGGCTGATGATTGGGGCGTTTATTATCGCGGAAGTGCTGGTTAAAAGCGGGCTGCTCAGCCGGCTGACACACTGGATAGAACGGAATTGCTATACGAAGGGACGCGTAACATTCTTTACCTTCTTACTGATTCAGATACTGTCAGTCGCTGTGCCATCCACTTCTGGAAGAGCATCGGCCATGCTTCCTGTATATAATATTTTAAGCGAGAGATTTCATCAGCATAAAAAGTTTTTCGGAATAGGAATTCCCGTCCTGATTCTGATGGGCGCGAATACGACACTGCTGGGTGCAGGGAGTCATATTATTGGTATTGGAATTCTGAGTACGCAGACCGGCGATTCAATTTCATATCTTGAGTTTTTAATATATGCGATGCCTTTCGGGCTGATTATTGGTCTGACTACTCTGTTCATATTAAAAATGATGTACTTTAAAGATTTTGACTATGATTTCGAAGTAAATACCGATTATGATAAAACACCATTCACTATTCGTGAAAAATATGCATTGGTTTTGGTCGGGATTACAATACTGCTCTGGCTCTCGGAACCGGTTCATGGACTCGATATTGCATTTGTCACAATATTAATGGGCTTAATTATGATGCTGCCTCACTTTAAATTAATAAGCTGGAAAGAAGGGCTTTCAAGCGTATCATGGAGTTTAATATTCTTTGTTGCGGGTGCAGCAGCATTGGGGAAGCTGCTGGTTGATTACGGAGTAACGGATTATTTTCAGCATATATTAATGACTGTATTCAGCGGACTGAATGTTACCTCAGAATTGCCGATTCTACTAATAATTATACTAATCAGTGTGTTATCGCATATTCTGATTACGAGTCATACGACACGGGCAGTAGTGTTAATACCTGTATTTATCTTACTGGCTGAATCATTTAATTTAAATACACAAGCAGCGGTGTTTATCGCCCTGTTAGGAATGAATTTCTGTGTGACGATACCGGTCAGCTCAAAAGCACTGCTGATATTTTACGAAAGTGACGACCATCCGTTCGATACAAGGGAACTGATGAGGACAAGTATGATACTTCTTCCTGTCTATATTGTGCTGATGATTTTAACGTATTATATGTATTGGCAGCATATCGGACTCCAATTAATTTAAATTTTTATGTTTATCCTTTAATTGAATGGGAATATAGTAACTGTACAAAAAATACTATTTAATTAATTAAGGAGTGTTTTTAAATGGCAGAAAAAGACAGCAAATTTGATCAGTTAAAAGGTAATGCTAAAGAGACGATTGGTAACGCAACCGGGGACAAGCAAACTGAAAAAGAAGGCAAGCATGAAAAAGTTGCCGGTAAAGCGAAAGAATACGTAGAAAAAGGCAGCGACAAAGCTAACGAATCTATCGATAACCTTACTGACAAGTTTAAAAAATAATATTTACGAAAATGGAGCTGTGTATATTACGGCTTCATTTTTGTGATTAAATACTATGTTTGGATTAAAGTTCAGTTCAGGAGTAAGATTGAACTGGTACTAAAATATTAGGAGGCAGTTATAATGGCAGTTAAATATGAAATCAGTGCAGTAAACACAGGCGGCCGTAAAGGTCATGTTACAACAGAAGATAAAGCAATTGATTCACCGGTAATTCCGCCGGATCAAAGCGGCGAGGGTGTTAACCCGGAACAATTATTCGCTGCAGGCTATGCATCATGCTTCAACGGCGCATTCGATTTAATGATTAAAAAGGGCGGCGTTCGTGACGCAGAGCCTGAAATTAATTTAACAGTACGTCTTGAAGAAGACGGCGAAGGCGTTAAACTGGGTGTAGATATTAAAGCTAAAGTTAAGAACATGTCTCAGGAAGACGCTGAAAAATATTTAGAACAGGCACACGACTTCTGCCCGTACTCTAAAGCAACACGCGGCAACATCGACGTGGACTTATCTGTAGAAGTAGTAGAATAATTATATAGAAGATAAAAAAAGAGTCCGTGAGGGCTCTTTTTTTGTTGAGCTGGGATATATTTACGTTCATTGACCGGGTAGAGCGTTTAGTCGGTCAATGAGAGAGGATTTATTTCCACGATGGCACGGAACATCCAATTGCGCGCCACCGAGAATCCACGGTGGCACAGAACACATAAGAGCGCGCCACCGAAATCTCACGGTGGCACGCTCCATCAAATTTACACCCAAATTACTCCGTTTCTATATCAAATACTGCATTCTCACCTGAGTCATTCATCAATGGTTCAAATACAGCGACCATATTTTCAGGTGCGTTCTCTAATCCGTATGCCATCCGTCCGGTGATGCTTTCGCCGGGAGCGATGTCAGCAGGCAGTGCGCTGTCGAGGTCGTAGCTTCTCGCGTGTTCACCGCCTGCTTCCAATACTATGTCGCGTCCTGCAGGAAATACTTCGTCAGTACCGTTTTCATATGTAACATCCAGTACGAGTACGCCGCTGACGTCAATAATGCTGGTGTCATTGCGTTCATCTGTCATGTAAGCATCATTAATAGTTACTGTAATGCCGCTGATCCCGACAGAATCGCCGAGCTGATAGTTGTCAGTTTCAGATTCTGCTGTTTCAACTGCTTCTTCATCGATTTCATTAATTTCAACAGTTTGCTCTTCTTCATTATCTGATGATGTTGCCGGCTCTTCGCCGGCCTGGCCGCTGCCGCCGCATGCTGACATAAACAATGCTGCAGCCATTGTTGTCATGAAGATAAATTTTTTCATTTACTTTAACCTCCAGGATACTATAATGGTTTTATGATACCATTAGATTGAAATATCTATCAATCGCATTCAGTACGCACAAAGGGGAAGACTTATGAATACAACGAAGATTGTCGTCACACTTTCGGGGCATAATGACGACGAACTAAATGCAGAAATTAACAAGGCGAAAGAGAATATAAATGATTTTGATATTGTCGAAATACGCGGTGACGTATTCGATGCTTTAAACCGTGAGGATCATGCTAAAAATGTCAGATACATTATCGATGAGTTTAAACCGCTGAATAAGGAAATAATTTATACATACCGCACATCGAGAGAGGGCGGCAGCGGTTCTAAAACGACGGTTGAATACGAAGCTCTGCTTAAGGCGAGCTGCGAAGTAATGGATATCGATTATATCGACATCGAAGTTCAGGCGGGCGATAAAATTATCACTTCCATTTGTGAAACAGCACGGGCGAATAATGTGGGCTGCCTGATGAGTCATCATGATTTTAAACAGACACCGGATAAAGAGGGGATTTTATCGGTGTTTAATAAAATGGAGACGCTTGGCGGTGACTTGTATAAAGTTGCATATTACCCTCAAAGTGAGGCGGACGTCGACAATGTAACCGAAGCGGTGAAAAATGCTAAACAGCAGTACGGGGACAGAGTCATCGGGATTTCGATGGGGGAGCTCGGCAAGCGTACCCGCACTGCAAAAGGTGAAGCGGCTTCGACGTTTACATACGGCTTTATATCGAGAGATGCGGCACCTGGGCAGATTCACGTTACAGAATTACGCAGGATTTTTACAATTTAAAACGTTAAGCAATCTTTACATCCGCTTAACGGAAGCATAATAAACCGGTGATAGAGTAATACTTAGAAGATATGAAAATATAACTCTTCTCCCCGGCCCCTTTGTCCGAGACCTTCCCCTGAGGTTTCGGACTTTTTTCATTTTTACATATGTCTAAATTAATTTATCTGGGGTATTATAAAGATGAGAATAATTTCTTATTCGGGAGGATAACTATGATTACATTTTATGAATACCCTAAATGTACGACTTGCCGTAAAGGTAAAAAGTTTTTAACAGATAATGAGCTGGATTTCACTGTGATTGATATGGTTAAACATGTACCGGCTAAAGATACGTTAAAAGGTATCTTCGACAAGTCATCACATTCAATCGATGATTTCTTTAACAAGAGAGGTACTAAATTTAAAGAACTCGGATTAAAAGAACGTATGAATGATTTGAGTGAAGAAGAAAAACTGGAATTGCTTTCAAGTGACGGCATGCTGATAAAACGTCCGATGGTCGTACTTGATGATGATGTATTATTAGGTTTTAAAGAAGAAACTTATAAAAATGCATTATTGAAATAATTCCGCTTGCTTATAGAGTGTTAAATGTGTAACAATGATTATGATAAGTTAAAAGGGAGGTTTTAGCGTGTCATTACCACAAGATTTAAAGTACAGTGAAGATCATGAATGGATTAAAGTTGAAGGCAATACTGTTACAATCGGTATTACTGACTTTGCACAGTCTGAACTTGGAGATATCGTTTTTGTCGAGCTTCCAGAAGAAGGCGACGACATTTCTAAAGGTGATTCATTTGGCAGCGTAGAATCAGTAAAAACTGTTTCTGAGCTATATGCACCAGTTTCTGGTTCAATAGTTGCTGTTAACGAAGAGCTTGATGACAGTCCAGAGCTTGTTAACGAAAATCCATACGAAGGTGCTTGGATGCTGAAAGTTGAACTTTCAGATGAAAGCGAATTAGATAACCTTCTTGACGCTGCCGGTTACCAGGCAGTAATCGAGAAATAATAATTTAACTCTGGACTTTTGTCCGGAGTTTTTTTAAAACCTGTATTTATTGCTTAAAGTGAATTTATATTAAAAATTTAACTAAGGGTGATACGAATGAATCTTTCTGATAAAGTACTCATTGTTGAAGGTAAAACGGACAAACGCAGATTGGAAGAAGTACTGGTGGAACCTGTACAGATTATTTGCACATTCGGCACGATGGGTATTTCAAAACTTGATGAAATTATTGAACAGCTTGGTGATTCTCAAATTTTCATTTTATCCGATGCGGATAAAGAAGGAAGGAAAATTCGTAAATGGTTTAAAAAACATCTAAGTGAAAGCACACATATTTATATAGATCCAAAATTTGGAGAAGTCGGACGCTGTCCTCATGACTATCTCGCAAACCTCCTCTTAAGACATGGATTTTATGTAGATACCAGCCTAATAATGAAAGGTAAGTTTTATCGTGAAGGAAACAATTTCAACGGAAGATATATTAAAGAATATACGGGATAAGGAAC
>CANRKV010000109.1 GCA_947631305.1 uncultured Jeotgalicoccus sp. | reverse complement strand
TATCTTCAGTCACAACGATAAACTTCCGATCACTGGACCATCCTTTATTAAAAGACGTTATAGATTGAATATTTTTAAGCGGCAGTTCTGATGAGAGAGAATTAATCATCGTTTCAGACATTTTAACCATCCCCAATGTTAATAAGTTAAGCCAATTATAATATACTGGAAGCAGCATCAATAGTGATATACAGAAGAGGACTGATATAAATGAAGTTTATCGGCATAGATCTTGCCTGGACATATAAAAACGAAAGCGGAGTTTGTGTTATAGATGAGAGCGGGGAAGTACTCACCCTTGAATCTGCAGTGTTCAGCGATGAAGACATCGTTAATATTATTAAAAACTACAGCGATGAAATTCTGCATATAGCAATCGATGCGCCGCTTGTTGTAAATAATGAGACCGGTTCGCGTCAGGCGGAAGGTGATTTACAGAGAGCGAGAATTAACGGACACCGTCTATTTGCGTTTAACTCCAACAGGACATTTCTGACTAAAACATTTAAAAGTATCAGAGGCGAAGTATTAAGCAAGTTAATAACAGAACATCTTCCAAACATCAGTATCGGGATGAATGAAGAGGGTTCGAGTATTGTTGAAACATTCCCGACGGGGATTGTGAGCGGTTTGTTCCCGGATATTTTTCCAGTCAGATATAAACGTAAAAAAGGCATGACGTTTGAAGAGACAGTCGGACAGATGGTATTGCTGATTGACCGGATTGCATTGTTTGAAGAACAGAATATTATTAAGGGCTTCAGTGAAAAACTTATTATAGATGAAGCGACTATTACGCGTAAACATCATAAACATCTGGAAGATAAACTGGACGCCGTATTGTGTGCTCTAGGGTTTTATATGATTCATAAAAATATGGCTGTACCGAGAAAATTCGGCACGGATGAGGATGGTTTTATACTGATACCTGAGCTACTAAGATATTAGTACATTTACACAAATTGTAAATGAAAGCCTTTACAATAAATTTGCTGAATATATACTTATAGATGTAGGAAATCTATAAGGGGATGAAAATTGTATGAGGAGATTTAGTTTGATTAAGGGCTTGGCATTAACAAGTCTGGTTTTTGTAATGGCTGCGTGTGGTAATGATGGCGCTGCAAATGAAGATACAGAATCAGCAGAAAATAATGATTCTAAAGAAACAAATATCTACAGTCATGAAGATTTTCCGGAAGTGGTTTCAAATGAAGCGGAACCGTCTGGTACAGGTACGCTGAAAATTGGCTACACAAGTGACAGTCCATTGGATGGGACGTTTAACTGGGCCTTTTATACACTTGCACCGGAAATGAAAATGCTTGAGTATTTTGATGAAGCAGTTTTTACATATGACGAAAACCAGTTGACAACAAACGAAGGTGCTATTCATTATGATATGAACGAAGAAGGTAAAACAGTAACCTTTACAGTACAGGATGGCATCAATTGGCATGATGGTGAACCGTTAAAAATTACCGACTACGTAGCATCTTACGAAGTTATTGGTCACCCTGACTATGATGGTGTCCGAGGATCTACAGATGGTTTCACTCTTATCGAAGGATATGATGAGTATCGAGCAGGTGAAGCGGATGAGATTTCAGGCATTGAAGTGATTGATGACAAGACTGCTGTCTTTACATATAAGGAAGTAGTACCATCTCTGACTGCAGGAGGATTTTGGCCATATGCATTCCCGGAACATCATTACGAGGGAATGGAAATTACTGAGATTGCTGCGTCACCTGAAACAAGAGAAAATCCAATCGGTATCGGTCCATACAAAGTAGATTCAATCGTATCAGGGGAATCATTGTCTCTTGTTAAGTTTGAAGACTATTGGCGAGGTGAACCGCAGCTAGACGGAATTAATATACGTGTAATGTCTGGATCTTCAATTGCCAACGCAGTTGAATCAGGTGAGGTGGATATCGTGGATAACTTCCCAATTAACCAATTTCCTGATGTAGCGGATATGGAAGGCGTTGAATGGCTCGGACAGATTGAGCCGACTTACGATTATATTGGATTTAAATACGGTACATGGGATGCAGAAAACAGAGTGGTCAATTCTGTACCTGAAGAAATGAAAATGGGTGATGTGGAACTGCGCCGTGCGATGTGGCATGCAATTGACAACAATGCTGTGGGTGAGAGATTCTATAACGGTCTCCGCTCTAAAGCGACAACACCCATCCCGCCTTACTATACAGCTTTCCATAATACTGAAATAGAAGAACCTGAATACAGTACAGAGGAAGCAAACAGAGTACTCGACGAAGCTGGATATGAGGATACGGACGGCGACGGCTTCAGAGAAACACCCGAAGGAGAACCGCTTGATATTAACTTTGCAGCAATCGCAGGCGGCTCGACAGCTGAACCGCTGGCAAATTATTATATGCAGCAATGGCGTGAAGTTGGTTTAAACGTTGAATTATTAGATGGACGTTTAATCGAATATAATGCATTTTACGATATGCTAGAAAAAGACGATACTGAGATTGATGTCTTCTTATCGGGGTGGATGTTTGAAACTGATGTAGATCCTTCAGAGTTATACGGTGAAAATTCATCTTATAACTACACACGCTTTGCATCTGAAGAAAACAATGAGCTGCTTGAACGAGGCAACTCTATGGAAGCATTGGATCTCGATACTAGAATTGAAGCATATAATGAATGGCAGCAGATGATGGTGGATAATGTTACGGTGATTCCGACTGTCTACCGTTCAGGATTGCATCCGGTTAGTGATAATGTTGTAAACTATGGTGTTGAAATTGGTTTTAATAAAGAAACAGCACTTTACAACGTTGGTCTTGCAGAATAAAAATTAAGTATATTTAAGTAGGAAAACACGATGATTGAATTAATCATCGTGTTTTTTTATCTGTTATAGTAGTTTTAAGAGAAGTTTTTTAACTATTCATAAAAGGACTGAAGATTATGAATGAAACATCATGGCAGGTGTTGAATAAATGTGAAGATTTAACTGCTTCAAGCAGGCTGTCAATGGCTTTAGATGAAGCGGATGCTGTATTGATTGGTGCCGGTGCCGGCATGGGTGCAGCAGACGGGTTTACATATGCAGGACCGAGGTTTACTCAGAGTTTCCCGGATTTTATCGAAAAATACCGCTGGCTGGATATGTTTCAGGCAAGTGTATTTGAGTTTGAAAATTTAAATGAAGAATGGGCATTTTTCAGCCGTTTTGTTGAGCTGAATTATATGAATCAGCCGCTTGGTGAGTCCTCTGTCCGGCTGAAGGAATTACTCGAAGGCCGGAACTATCATATTATTACTTCCAATGCTGATAATGCATTTGAAATTTCGGGCTTTAATAAAGATAAAGTATTCGACGTACAGGGGAAATATAATCTGATCCAGTGTTCCAAAGGCTGCACGCCGAAACGTTATAATAATGAAAAATTAATGAAGCAAATGCTTGCGGAACAAAAGAATATGACAGTACCGGACGAATTGATTCCATACTGTTCTGAATGCGGTGCACCGATGGAACTGAACAGGCGTAATCATACGGACTGGATGGTTGAGGATGACCGATTCTTTGAAGACCAGAAACTGTTTCATGATTTTTTAGACCGCAATATAAATAAGAAATTATTAATACTGGAACTGGGATGCGGATATATGGCTCCGCAGGTAATTAAACACCCATTCCAGCAGATGACCGAAAATCGTGACAATGCTTTATATATGACTGTGAACTTAAAAGATTACAGAATACCGCCTGCTATAAGAGAACGTTCAATATGGCTGCAGGAAGATATCAAAGAACTTCTTGAAAATGTTCAGAAGGATCAGCAGTTTATCAAGATAAAAACATACGAAATGGAGCAATAGTCAATGTATCTTATAGAAGTTAAACGCGATGGTAAATATATATATGACGGCGCAGTCGCACTTGCTGTGCAGGTCTATGCCCAAAAGAATTTATTTTTAGGGGAAGACATGGTATTCCCGTATTTAACAGAACCGCTGGTGCAGGTTGGCCGTTATCAAAATGCACGTGAAGAAGCGAACTTAGAATATATGAAAGAAAACGGAATTAATTTGGTAAGACGGGATACCGGTGGCGGCACGATTTACCTCGATATGGGCGGAGTGAATTTTTGTTTTGTCAGTGATAATACCGATGTTAGTGCGGATATTAACTTTGATCAGATGTATGAACCTGCGATTCAAATACTCAAAGAACTGGGTTTGAAAAATGTTGAAAAGAGCGGGCGTAATGATTTGCATGTCGAGGGTAGAAAAGTATCCGGCGGCGCAATGAACGTGGTGAATGGGCGGACGTACAGCGGTTATTCGCTGCTGCTTGATGTCGATGCAGAAAAAATGGAAAAATCATTAAGACCGAACAAAAAGAAAATGGAGTCCAAAGGCATTAAATCTGTCCGCAGCAGAGTGATTTCTTTAAGGGACTATTTAGATGAAGAATATAAAAACCTTTCAAGTATTGAATTCAGTGAATTGATGATTTTAAAAATATTCGGAGCTGCCGACAGAAGTGAAGTTAAAACTTATGAGCTTACGGATGCAGACTGGAAAGCGATTGATAAGCTGATGGCTGAGAAATACAGCAATTGGGAATGGACTTTCGGTAAATCACCAAGGTTCAAGTACTCAAGAGACGGCAGATTTTCTATTGGTACGCTTGATATTACTCTCGACGTGGAGAGCGGAATTATCCAGCATGCTAAAATTTACGGCGACTTTTTCGGAAACGAGGAAATCCGCACAGTTGAAGAGGTTCTTGAAGGAGTACGGCTTAAAGAAGAAGACTTAACAGCTGCGTTATCTTCAATAAATTTAAAAAATTACTTAGGCAGTATCACAAAAGAAGAAATTGTAAAATTAATATTGGAATAAGTTCAATAATGAAGGGTAAACATTAAGAAAGTACTTTAAAAAGGGGCATATCTACAGTGAATCAATTAAAAATTAATGAAGACAGATTATTAAATAGAATTAATGAACTCGGTGAGGTCGGCAGAAATGATGACGGACAGTTAATCAGACTGGCGCTTTCCGATGAAGATAAGCAGGGCAGAGATTTACTGGTCAGCTGGTTTGAAGAGCTTCGATTAAAAGTTGAAATTGATCGTTTCGGTAATATATTTGCTACCTGGGAAGAGGAACACAACAAGGGAGAAAAACCGTTAATGCTCGGTTCCCATATCGACTCAGTCATTGACGCCGGGAAATATGACGGCAGTTACGGCGTACTTTCAGGGCTTGAGACAGTACAGACTTTAAAAGAGAATAATATTAAAACAAACAGACCGGTAACTATTGCTGCATTTACTAATGAGGAAGGCGTAAGATTCCCGCCGAGCATGCTCGGTTCATTAGTATATTCAGGAGATTTAAATATAGACAAGGCACTGGATACAATTAGTATCGACGGTCTGAGACTGGGCGATGAACTCGAACGCATCGGCTATGCAGGAGAAAATGAACCAGGATTTATTAAGCCGGAAGCTTATATCGAACTTCATATAGAACAGGGCCCGGTGCTGGACAAAGAAGGACTGGAAATCGGTGCCGTTCATAATCTGCAGGGAAACTCGAGAAGGGAAATTGTCTTTACCGGTGAGGCAAACCATGCAGGATCGACACCGAACTATTTACGTAAAGACCCGATGCAGGCAGTGACTCACTTTATGTCGACACTGTACAATTATATTAA
>CANRKV010000108.1 GCA_947631305.1 uncultured Jeotgalicoccus sp. | reverse complement strand
TAAAAATATTTATATGCTTTCTTCAGGTGTCGGTCTCGCTACTTTCAGACCGCTTGCGCTGGATTATCTTAACAACAATGATAATGTTGCTAAAATACACTCGTTAAATATTGATTCATCTAAAAATTACTTATTCACTAATATATTTGAATCATCTGCTGATAAAAATCTGACTGCGCATTTCGTCGGCAGCCGTGATGAATATTACGAGGAAGCAGAAAAACTTACCGAAGATAAAGACGGATTATTTTATGTCGTCGGCAGTGATGAATTTTTAAGACAAAATATTGAACTGCTGCTTAAGCAGGGTATTCCAAACCATCAGATCATGCTCGATAAACATGAAAGTCAGAGAGAAAAATTCTTCTCCAACTAATTTAAAATAAAAAAGTGCCGGCAGAAATTTAATTCTGCCGGCACTTTTATCTTTACTGGCCTAAAAAGCCATTTTCTTTTAAAACAGTGTCCACATCTAAACGCTGTTTTTTACTGAGCATATCAATAATCTGCTCGCTCCACTTATCATCGCGTTTGCCGCCAGTTCTCTCGCTGTAATAATCGCTGATACGCTGGTCGTATGCTTCGATATCACTCTGAACTTCGTCAATTCTCTGATATGTGTTTTCGTGATATACCGCTTCAAAAGGCAGGCGTTCTTTTTGCGAGCCTTCATCTTCAGGATATCCGGCAACCATGCCGAACAGAGCAAATGCCCCTTCAGGGAGCCCAAGGATTTCACCTGTTTTTTTAATATCATTCCGCAGTGAACCAATGTAGCAAATACCAAGTCCCATGCTCTCTGCTGCAACTGCCATATTTTGAGCCGCTAAACTTGCATCCACGACACCGACAATCAGGTTTTCTGTTTTATCGTATGAAATTTCTTCGCCCGCCTGTTCAGCAAGTTCTTTATGACGATAAAAATCCACGACAAAAACGAACAGATGTCCGTTATGTTCTACATAGCTTTGTGTACTGATTTCGCGCAGTGCCTTTTTCTTTTCCGGATCAGTAACGCCCATAATTGAATAGGCCTGTACATAGCTTGATGTACTTGCACTTTGTGCCGCTCCAACCAGTGTTTTAATCGTTTCAAGTGATAATTTTTCATCTGTAAATTTTCTTAAAGAACGGTGATTATTTAATAATTTTATAACATCATTCATCAAAAAATCCTCCTATTGAAGTCCTGGATAGTCCTGCTGTCTTAATGCTTCATATACCAGTATGCCGACCGTATTAGATAAATTCAGCGAACGGACTTTGTCTGTCATCGGTATTCTCATCAGCGATTCTTCATACTCATCTTTTAACCAGTCCGGCAGCCCTTTTGTTTCCCGGCCGAAGACAAAGTAATGAGTTTCTTCAGAATTGCTGTAGTCCATATCAGTAAAGTTCTTTTTACCGAACTTGGAGATCATATAGTAATTTCCTTTGTTCTTTTCAAAAAATTCTTCTATTGAGTCGTATTCATAAAGCTCAAGATCTTTCCAGTAATCCAGACCTGCACGTTTTACATACTTGTCTTCCAGACTGAAACCGTAAGGTTTGATCAGATGGAGCGGTGTGCCTGTTGCAACACATGTTCTTGCGATGTTTCCTGTATTTTGCGGTATTTCCGGCTGATAGAGTACAACGTGATTCATTATTTTTCCTTCTTCCTAACTCGCTTCTTGAATGCCTGTAAGCATTTCTCTTTTTACATCGTCATCAGTTTCAATGCCGTATCGTTCATAAATATAATCAAGTGCTGTGTCTCCTGAAATTTGCCCGATTGCCCAGTAGGCTGTTCCTTTAATGACCGGACGTACGTCAGTTTCGGCAATAGTTTTAAGTATATCAATTGCTGCCGTTTCTTTAAAGTGAGCAAGTGCAATTATTGCATTGCGCTGAATCGGCTTTTTGCCGCGCCATACACCCGCAAGGTGTCCGTAAGTTTCTTTAAATTCCTTGTTGGAAATCTGCAGCAGTCCAGTCAGTTCAGGTTTTAATATTTCCGGCTCAAGGACAATATCTTCGTGGTGTTCAGTATTAATCCCCTTATTACGCGGGCATACCTGCTGACACGTATCACAGCCGTATAATCTGTTCCCTATTTTAGAACGATACTCCATTGGCATAAATCCTTTGGTCTGAGTAAGGAATGAAATACACTTTTTAGAGTCAACCTGGCCGTTACCAACCAAAGCACCAGTCGGACAGCGGTCTACACAAATGTTGCAGTCCCCGCATGAATCCAGCAGTTCTTCATCTGCCGGGAATGGGTAGCTTACAATCATTTCACCGAGGTATGAATACGTTCCGAGCTTAGGGTTAATAATAAAACCATTCTTTCCGGTAAAACCAAGTCCGCTTCGGCGTGCTACTTCACGATCGCTGAGGACTCCTGTATCCACCATCGATTTACAATCAACAGATGGATCCAGTTCATTTATAAATGTTTCAAGTTTTTCGAGCCTGCTCCTTAAAAGCGTATGGTAATCCATTCCCCATGACGCTCTCGCAAAAATACCGCGGCGTTCGCCCTGTTTCGATTTAGGCGCATTGCGCAGCTTATTCGGATATCCTACAGCAATAGAGATAATACTCTCGGCATTGGGCAGACTTGCCTTAGGATTTGTACGTTCTTCAATCGTACCGGTTTCGAATCCTGACTCGTAGCCATTTTTATAGTAATCAATAAGCTTAGCTTTAAACTCAGTGAACGGTTCGGCCGTCGTAAATCCGATATCGTCGATACCGATCGAATGTGCATATTCAATTATGCGTTTTTTAAATTCATGACGGTCCATAATTCCCATCCTTTATTTGCAAATTATTCTTATGTGCTTTATATTGAAAGTAACAAATACACGTACGAGGTGAACTGCAGGACAATGAAATAAATTATCCTTTTTCTTATGACATATTCAAGCAAACTTATTATGCGATTCAAGCGTATTTATTATGCGAAAAACTATGTCGAAATAGGGTAATCTCTGCAGTTCATTTATAATATATAATTCTATCACAATTATTCTGCTCCCCTCTTTAATTTTCGGGGGGCACTGATTGTATATATTGTATTATACTTGGTGAGGCCTTATTTCGACAACGAAATGAGGCTATTTTTTTATGATGAATCTTAATGACATCAATTTAGAAATTAACGGTGAAACAATTATTTCAATTGAAAACATCACTGTACAGGACCCGAAGACAATCGGTCTGATCGGCCGTAACGGCAGCGGGAAAACAACGCTGCTGGAACACATGGTTAACAGCAGTACACTTTATACAGAGCAGCACATCTCTTATATTCCGCAGCTGAAAAACAATGACTTTCATAAAAGCGGCGGTGAAACGACAAAAGTTTATCTGCAGAAAGGATTGAAAAGTTCAGCCGGTATCATTTTACTGGATGAACCCACCACCCATCTTGATGAAACGAATGCAGCATGGCTCGAGGATGAACTTAAGCAAAAGAAAGCAATTAAGATTATCGCATCACACGACCGTGATTTTCTCGATAAGGTTGCGGATGAAATATGGGCAATTGAAGACACAAAAATCGTTATATATCCCGGTAATTACTCACATTACAAAGATATTGAAGCACACAACAGACAACGTGCCAAACTTGAGTACGACAAGTATATCCGCGAAAAACAGCATCTGGAGAAGGCCGTTGAAAGTAAATCCAGACAGGCCGCTTTAGCTAACAGAGTATACAACAAGGAAACAAAAAAATACGTAACTAAAGAAACGCCCTACTTTAATAAAATGCAGAAGAAGTTAGATAAGGTACGTACAAGTATGGAAACACGTCTCGATCAGCTCGAGGAAAAAGAAAAACCTGAAGAAGAAAAACAGGTCATTTTCTACACTCAGGATATTGAAAAACTTGGCGGAAAAACAATTATCCGTCTCGAGCATGAAAATATAACGATGAACAACAGAGAACTTCTTAAGGACGCTTCACTTTATTTAAAAGCAACGGATAAAATAAGCATCACTGGAAAGAACGGTTCAGGTAAAACTACTTTGCTTAACTATATTTATGATAAGTATCAGAACTCGAATCTTGCTGTCGGCTACTTTTATCAGCAGCTTGAATCGCTTGATTTGAATTCGAGCATTCTTGAAAACATTCAAAACACCAGCAATTATGATGAAACTACTGTTAGAACTGCCCTCGCCCGCTTAAATATTAAAAATGATGAAGTTCATAAAAAAGTTTCCGTAATCAGCGGCGGTGAACGCGTGAAAGTTCAATTGGTAAAATTGCTGATGTCGAACAGCCAGGTGCTGATACTCGACGAACCGACAAACTTTTTAGATGTTCATTCAATCGAGGCACTTGAGGAAATGCTTAAAAGCTATCCGGGATTAATTATCTTAGTCTCGCATGATAAACGTTTTCGTGAAAGCATCGCTGCAGTTTCGTATAATATTCAAAATCGGCAACTTGTTAACCCCGATACTCCACCGCCGAGAAATCCATCGAAAGATGAGCTGCTTGTACTGGAAACTCAAATTACCCGTGTACTCAGTGATCTCGCAGAAGGTTCCACACCGGAACTGGAAGAAGAATTCCAGCGGCTGATTAAACAGAAGAATCAATTGAAAGACCGTTAGCATGACAACTCAAAAAATAAAAGGCATCCCAAAGGGCTGCCTTTTAATTATTATTATATTTCATCGCACGTCTGATACGTTCCGGTATCATCACGATTTCAGCCTTCATATCTTCAGGTCTGAATGTCTTATCAATACATTTCTCCCAGTAATCCAGATGTCTTTCATCAAGGTCAGTTTTAGATACTTTATCTTCTGACAGATTATCATCCTGGACACTGTACCAGTATAAATATTCTACATCATTAAAGGCTTCACGGAAGATTGTTTCAACGAACATTTTCTCGCCTTCGAGGTTCATGAGAACATCGTCCATATGATTATGCATGTACTCAATCCATTCATCTACCAGCTTGCTTTTACCTTCTTTAACTCTGTACTTCGTCAATTCTACTCTCATGATTGCTCCCCTCTTAACACGACTATCTATTTAGGTTTAACCTATGTATTATTATAATTAATTAGTTTTTATATGTATTTTATTTGAAGAAATTGCTTTAACGCCATTATAACGTTTTTACGGTCAAAGACAACGGATAAGAATATTTTTACTCAATTTACACACCGGAGGTATCCTAAATGAAACTTATACTGGGCTCACAGTCGCCAAGACGCCGTGAATTACTCACACAGGCAGGACTGGATTATGAAATCCTCATTCCTAATGCCGATGAAAAACAGATTACCAGCACCGATCCCAAAACTAAAGTGATTGAGACTGCCAAATTAAAATCAGCGGTTCTTAATGTGGATGATGATTCAGTTCTATTAACATGCGACACAGTTGTCAGCTATAATAATAAAATCTATGAAAAACCGGCCACAATTGAAGACGCACGTCAAATGATAACGGCTCTATCCGGAAGCACTCATGAAGTGTACTCCGCGGCCATATTAAAGTCAAGAGGCTTTGAGGAAATTATTTCGGACTGTACAGAAGTCACGTTTTACGACCTGTCGGAAGATGAAATTGAGCAGTATATTAATACCGATGAACCGTATGATAAAGCCGGAGGTTACGGCATTCAAAGTTTTGGAGCTGTCTTCGTAAAAGAAATAAAAGGTGATTACAATACCGTAGTCGGACTGCCGCTTTCTAAAGTTTACAGAGC
>CANRKV010000107.1 GCA_947631305.1 uncultured Jeotgalicoccus sp. | reverse complement strand
TGGCATCAGGGTGTTTTAGGGATAGTAGCCTCAAGACTGGTCGACCAGTTCGGCAAGCCGGCTATTGTAATGAGCAGTGACTTTGATGTATTTAAAGGCTCGGCACGTTCTATCGAGGGCATTGACCTGCTCGCTGTACTAAAAAAACATCAGGATTATTTCGCAACACTCGGCGGTCATTCACAGGCACTCGGCTTATCCGTTTATGAAGACTCGATTAATGAATTTAAAGAAACTGTGACAGCATATTTTAATAACCTTGAATTGAACTTAAAACCGATTCAGTATATTGATTATAAAATTACCAATGATAATTTAACGCTGAAAGATTTTGAGAGAATCCGCAGATTAAAACCTTTCGGCAAGGACTTTAACAAGCCCGTATTTATGATTACAAACCAGACGGTTAAAAGTATCCGTCAGGTCGGCAAGGATTTATCCCATATTAAAATTACACTCCAGGAACTGGATATTGATATTATCGGCTTTAAATTCGGTTTTCTGCACAATGAAGTTCAGGCTGGAGATAAAATCAGTCTGATTGGTTCTTTAAACATTAATGATTTTAATCATAAACGCACGCTGCAGATGGTGCTGCTCGATGCACGTATCGACGATCTGCAGATTATAGATATGCGCGCAAAGAATGAACAGGATTTTTCACTGATAAAACAGGATGATCTGTTTGTCACAAGTGAAGATAATGATGGTAAAAATAATTACTTCACATATGGTGAGTCACTGCCGATTGCGGTCAGCACTTTAGTGCTTCGGGATATTCCTTACGACCTTGAAGAATTGAAGACGACAATGAAAGGACTGCAGGCTTCTAAAATTATCGTTATCTTCAACGATAAAAATGAATTGTTCTTTGAAGGACTGCCATCGAAGCAATTAATTGAGTCTGCGGATGAAATAATAATGAAGGCAAAAGACGGGGCGATTGATTTATCAATTCATGCGCCGCATCTTGCTGAGAGAATAGGCACATCGATGAGAAACTTAAAAATTATTATCGATATTTTAGCAGATTTGTCACGAATTCGGCTCGAAAGTGGTATAGTATATAAGGATGAAGTACAGAGCTCAATTAATATAGAAAACAGTCAATATTTAAAACGCTTAACTACTAAAATTGAAGCCGAAGCCAAACTTAAAATGTCTTCCGGCCAAAATATGAAAGATTATTTACGTACATTAATTACAACGTAAATTGGAGGAAATTATGGATTTAAAACAGTATGTATCAGAAGTTGAAAACTGGCCAAAAGAAGGTGTCAGTTTTAAAGACATCACTACGATTATGGACAACGGTCCTGCATATAAATATGCAACTGACCAGATTGTAGAGTACGCCGATGCGAAAGATGTGGATATCGTTGTCGGACCTGAAGCACGCGGATTTATTATCGGCTGCCCGGTAGCCTACAGCATGGAAATCGGGTTTGCACCGGTACGTAAAAAAGGTAAATTACCTCGCGAAGTACTGGAGTTCGAATACGAACTTGAATACGGCACAAACGTGCTGACAATGCACAAAGATGCGATTAAACCCGGTCAGCGTGTGCTGATTACGGATGACCTCTTAGCAACCGGCGGTACGATCATGGCGACGATTAAATTAATCGAAGCAATGGGCGGCATTGTAGTCGGAATTGCATTCCTTATTGAACTTGAGTATTTAAATGGAATGGATTTGCTCGAAGGTTATGATACAATTTCATTAATCACTTATGAAAGTTAAGAAAAGCCTGTAAATACAGGCTTTTTTCTATAGGTTCGGTTTCTTTAGACATTTATTTGTAGTATTATTATTTTATATATAAATTTCAGGGAAGGGTGGCGTGATCATGGATAAGGAATACCCGTATACAGCAAAAGATGTTTTCAATATGTGCGGTGATTATCTCGATGACAGCGATATGCTGCTGATCAAAAAAGCATATGAGCTGGCACATGAAGCACACGAGGGACAGTTCCGTAAGAATGGTCTGCCATATATTGCACACCCTGTACAGGTTGCGGGAATCTTAGCAGAGCTGAAACTCGATGCGCCGACAATTGTTGCAGGATTTCTGCATGATGTCGTTGAAGATACCCAGTATACATATGACGATTTAATCGGCATGTTCAATGAAGAAGTGGCGATTATCGTAGATGGTGTAACGAAACTTGAAAAAGTAAAATACCGTTCTCAGCAGGAGCAGCAGGCTGAAAATCACCGTAAACTGTTTATCGCAATTGCGAAAGATATCCGTGTGATTTTAGTAAAACTTGCTGACCGTCTTCACAATATGCGCACGCTGAAAGCAATGCCTGAAGAAAAACAGGTGCGTATCTCGCGTGAAACGCTGGAAATATATGCACCGCTCGCTCACCGTCTTGGTATTTCAAGCATTAAATGGGAGCTTGAAGATATAGCACTCAGATACATAGAGCCCGGACAGTATTTCCGTATTGTCAGTCTGATGAAAAAGAAACGCAGTGAACGGGAAAATGTTATTGACGAAGCAATTGAAAAAATAGATTCAGAGCTCGATGACAGTTCGGTGGATCATAACTTATCCGGACGTCCGAAACATATATACAGTATTTACAAAAAGATGCAGAAGCAGTCAAAACAGTTCGAACAGATATTTGATCTGCTCGCAATCCGTGTACTCGTCAACGACGTGAAAGACTGTTACGCAGCACTCGGTATTATTCATACAATATGGCGTCCGATGCCGGGCAGATTTAAAGACTATATTGCAATGCCGAAACCGAATATGTACCAGTCGCTTCATACGACTGTAGTCGGACCGAACGGCGATCCGCTTGAGATTCAGATTCGCACACATGAAATGCATGAAATCGCAGAACATGGTGTGGCCGCACACTGGGCATATAAAGAAGGTGTCGATGCGGACAAAGCTTCGCTCGATGCACGTCTTGACTGGTTTAAAGATATCGTCGGCAACGAGACGGATAATCCTGATGCAGAGGAATTTATGGCTGCATTAAAAACGGATCTATTAAGCGATAAAGTATACGTCTTTACACCGGACGGTGATGTTATTGAACTGCCGCAGGGCGCAATTCCGATTGACTTCGCTTATCAGGTTCACTCCGAAGTAGGGAACAAGATGGTCGGTGCCAAAGTAAATGGTAAAATCGTCCCGATTGACCATGAACTTGAGACAGGTGACATTTTAGAAATCAGAACGAGCAAGCAGTCGTACGGACCAAGTATTGACTGGATGAAAATGGTCAAAACATCGAGTGCACGCAATAAAATCCGTTCATTCTTTAAGAAACAGGACCGTAAAGTAAACATTGAAAAAGGGCGTCAGGCTGTTGACCTTGAAATTAAAGCGCGCGGATATAATCCCGATGACGTCATTCATGATTCTAATGTAGACAGTGTTCTTTCACGATATAATCTGAACGAAGAAGATGATTTGTTTGCGATGATCGGCTTCGGCGGAGTGACAGCGAATCAGGTGACGAACCGTCTCCTTGAAAAAATTAAGGAAACAGAACTGAAGTCGAACCAGATTGAAGAGATTGACCGCAGACATCATTATAAGGAAATTACGACAGAGTCCGGCGTATATGTTGAGGGTATGGATAATATGCTTATCAATTTATCCAAATGCTGCAATCCGATTCCGGGAGACGACATTATCGGTTATATAACAAAAGGGCACGGCGTAAAAGTACACGTGGCAACCTGTCCGAACATTATGCATGAAACCGAACGTCTGATCGATGTTGAATGGGTCGGCAACAAGAGTCTCGATAAGCGGTATCAGGTTGATCTCGAAATTACAGGCTACGACCGCAACGGGCTGGTCAATGAAATTTTAAATTTAATTTCCAGTTTGAAAGTGCCGATTACACGTGTTAACGGACACGCAGACGAAACGAAACAGGCAAAAGTCAGTTTATCGATTATGGTGCCGAACAAACATGAACTGCACCGTGCAGTCGACAGAATTAAACAATTAAAAGACATATACAGCGTTGAACGCGTATTTAAGTGAGGTATAGAGATGAAAATCATTTTACAGAAAGTTTCACACGCACTGGTTGCCAACAACGAAATGTTTAATGAAATAAATGACGGCTACTGTTTATTAGTAGGTGTCAGCAAATCATCTACTGAAGACGACGCCCGTATTCTTGCAAGAAAGATTGCAAATGCCCGTGTTTTTGAAGATAAAGACGGTAAAATTAATTTATCGATAAAAGAAGTCGGCGGAGAAATTTTAAGTGTGTCGCAGTTTACACTGTATGCGTCCACTTTAAAAGGCAACCGTCCGAGTTTTACTGAAGCGGCTTCAGGCGAAGATGCACGAGTACTTTATAAAGTATTTAACGAAGCACTCCGCGCTGAAGATATCGTCGTTAAAGAAGGCTTTTTCGGGGAACATATGGATGTGAGGCTGACAAATGACGGTCCCATTACTATTATTTACGAAGCCGAGGGCGGTAAAGTTATCTGATGGATTCACTTAAATCAATCTTCAAAAAAACTGCGGAAGCAATCGGTTATTTCCTTAAGTACAAAAAGCATCTGTACGTTAAACCGCTCTTTTTTATAATTATTGCGCTGGGTATAGTGTTAATTTCGGTTTACGTTTATAAAAATGTCATACATGAACCTGAAGAATTAATTACTATGGACTTCACAGGTAATGAAGAAGCAGTGAGTTATGATTTCAGCGGTACGACAGTGGCACTTGATCCGGGACACGGCGGGGATGACCCCGGTGCGCCGAGCAATTACGGGGAAGATGAAGACCATGTAGTTTACTCAATCGCTTCACAGCTTGAGAGTCAGCTGACTGCAGCGGGAGCAGAAGTAATTATGACCCGCGGAGCGGACGAAACTGTCAGTCTCGATGATCGTAAAGTCGAAGCGGATTTATTTATCAGTCTGCACAGTGACGCTTTTGATGACCCTGCAATTTCAGGGTTCACGACATTTTATACTTATCCGAATCAGGAAGATTTCGGCAAGCATTTAAATGCTGCGCTCGATGAGCATTCTCTTCTTTATAACCGCGGCAATCAGGTCATGGAGTACCAGGTCGTCTGGCAGCTCGATTATCCCGGAGTATTAATTGAACTCGGCTATTTAAGCAATGAGTTCGATGATTATATTTTAAATCAGGAAGAATATCAGGGCGAAATGGTTACGGCAATTATGGAAGGCATAGACAGTTATTTAAGTCGTTAGCTTGACAAAGATAAGCAATCTGACTATTATAAAGAGAATAATTCAACTTAATACATTTCCTTCTTAACGAAGAGAATATCAATAATGAGACACAGAGAAATTCACCCAGGCTGAAAGTGAATACTTCAAATGATATTTGCCGACACTTCGGATTAGAGAAGCTGTATATACAGCGGTCACAGCCGTTATCTGTAATAGAGAGCACTTTTTTGTGCTGAACTTAGGGTGGCACCACGACCATTTCGTCCCTTATACCGTTTTTCGGTATAAGGGATTTTATTTTTTTTATAAAAAAACAGGAGTGATAATTATGATACAGGTACCGAGAGGCACACAGGATATATTGCCAAAAGAGTCATATAAATGGCAGTTTATCGAGAAAAAACTTCATGAAATTGCGAAAAATTATAACTACGATGAAATCCGCACACCGATGTTCGAATCAACTGATCTCTTTGTCAGAGCAGTGGGCGGCTCAACAGATATTGTAAATAAAGAAATGTATACATTTCAGGATAAAGGCGACCGCAG
>CANRKV010000106.1 GCA_947631305.1 uncultured Jeotgalicoccus sp. | reverse complement strand
GGTAATATTATCGGCGGCGGATTTTTCGTTGCATGTATTTACTATTATTTAAATGGCGAGTATAAGGAAAAGATTTAGTGTATAGTTTACACAAAGACTTAAGTTAAAACACAAGGGGAGCTGGAATCATGTTTAAAAGAGATGGTACAATTTCGTTTTTAACAAAGCTGTTATCAATCAACAGTCCGACAGGCTACACGACTAACGCGGTGAGTTTTTTACGGGAAACAATTGAAGATATCGGCTACGAAACGACGACAACACCGAAGGGGAACCTGATTGTTCAGGTAGACGGTGAAAATGCTGAAGTCACAAGAGGATTAAGTGCCCACGTGGATACGCTGGGTCTGATGGTCCGTTCAATTAACTCGGACGGTACTTTATCGCTGACTAAGCTTGGCGGTCCTTTAACACCGACGCTTGACGGGGAATACTGTGATATTATTACGCGCGACGACAAAGTATATACGGGGACTATTTTGTCTAAATCACCATCGATTCACGTATTCAAAGACGCATCGACAAAAGAACGCGACATTGATAACCTGATTGTAAAACTCGATGAACGTGTGGAAAGTAAAGAAGATGTGGAGAATATCGGCATTCAAAATGGTGATATTGTTGCATACGATCCGAAAGTAGTCGTTACAGACTCAGGTTTTATAAAATCAAGATTCCTGGACGATAAAGCATCAGTTGCTGTATTGGTCAGCATCTTAAAAATGATGAAACAGGAAGAAGTAACACCTTCGACGAACCTGAAATTTATCTTCTCAACATATGAAGAAGTCGGTCACGGTGCTGCATGGATTCCGGAAGATATTACAGAGCTTTTAGCTGTCGATATGGGATGTATCGGACTTGATCTTGACTGTACCGAATACGATGTGTCGATCTGTGCCAAAGACTCATCAGGACCGTATGATTACGATATGACGACGAAACTGATGAACTTTGCGAAAGATAAAGCACTGAATTACGCGGTAGACATCTATCCGATGTACGGCAGCGACGCATCGGCAGCAATGAGCGGCGGGGCGAACATCAGAGCAGCACTCATCGGACCAGGAGTGGCAAGCAGCCACGGGATGGAACGCACGCATATTGATGCGCTTGAAAATACTTTTGAACTGGTTTCGGAGTACATTCAGAATTAACAATATTATTTCATTAAGGTGTTGTTATCGTGCTTAAAAACATATTTTTAATGGGGCCAGTGTATATCTCATTTATTATATGGATTATTAGTGATTTCTTTACTGAAATTCCATGGTATATCCAGTATGGCCCAATAATTCTATTCGGTGGTATTGCTGTAATTGTGGCTATATTGGAAATGGATGATGATGAAGACGAAGCAGAGCAAAAAGAAACTGTTAAGGGAACGAAATTTGGTTCTCTTTTCCGATTTTCTCTTGTATTGTTCATATGGATTTTGATTGCATCCATGAATATCTTTGTCGGATCACCGCGGACTGAAGTATTTAATATATATGATTTAAGCTTTTGGGTATTTCTTGTAGCTATACCGATTCTGAATAAAGTCCATATTAGAATTATAGAAAAACGTGAAAGAGCTTAATGTTACTTCCATTCACAAGAGGGTGATGACCCTTTAAATATAAAATAGGGTGTTGTTAAAGTGTCTAAGAGTACATTTATAACAGTAATAAGTTCTGCCTCATTGTTTACATTGATTGTTACAGATTTTTATCCAAGAATTCCATGGTATATTCAATTTGGACCAATCATACTGACAATCATGATTATTTTTATTGGTGCTTATTTTGAGAAGAAAAAAGGTGAACCAGAGGAAAGTGAATCTGTTGATGAGAGGAAAGAAAGCAGAAAACAGTGGCTGTTTTTAATGGGTGCTGTCTGGGCGGCAATTATAGCTATGAATGTTTTAGTTGGAGAGCCTAAGATGAATGCATTCAATATCCAAGAACTGCAGTTTTGGATTTTAGTTGTCGCATTACCGCTGCTTTCCCAGTTTAATTTTAAGAAAAGAACAGACGGAGTTTAATCTGACCAGACCAGTTTCCTGAGTATGAGGAAGCTGGTTTTTTATTGACCTAAAGTGTGCTTCAGCATTTATATTTAAGAACAGGGTATATAAATATTATTAATATTAAAGCTGGAGATGATGATTTTGGAAATCAATACACTATTATTAAATATGAAAAAGGATGGAGTGCTTAAGGCTGGCTCAGAAGAGAATGCAGCAATGAGAGAAGTTTCTGCTGAGACCAGAAAACTGTGCGCGGAAATGAATAACGGTGTGTACACTGATGAAGAAATCAGGAACTATATGTCAGGTATTACCGGACATGAAATTGATGAGAGCTTTTCTCTATTTGTGCCGTTTACCGCTGACTTTGGTAAGAATATAAAGATTGGTAAGAATGTGTTCATTAACTCCGGATGCCGCTTTCAGGATCAGGGCGGGATTACAATTGGAGATGGCAGTTTAATCGGCCACAATGTTGTACTTGCAACGATTAATCACGACTATGATCCAAAAAACAGAGGGACGATGTTCTTAAAACCGATTGTACTTGAGACAAATTCATGGATTGGTTCGAACGCAACAATTCTCCCGGGAATTACGATAGGAGAAAACTCAGTTGTCGCAGCTGGTTCAGTCGTTACAAAAGATGTTCCGGCCAACACAATTGTTGCGGGGAATCCTGCGAAATTTATGAGTAATTTGGAAGATAAAATTTAAGAATAAATGAATAGTGAGGAATTAAAAATGAAATTAAAACCACTGAAAATAGCATCTGAACTGGAAGTTGTTTCTTATGAGTCCATTATAGAAGATGAGGATCAGATATTTGATGGTATTGAGATTAACGATGCTGAGTTTCGTGATACTGATCTCGGAAGATTGATCTCCTATAACTCTGTAATTAAGAACAGTAATTTATCGAATAATGAATTTGATAATGCAGATTTAACAGATACACGATTTGTTAACTGTGACTTTTCAAACACAGTATTTTTAGGTGCTTCTATACATAATGTTGAGTTTGTTAACTGCAAAATGATTGGTGTCAGTTTTGATGAGTCCAGAATTAAAAACGTTAAATTTTTTGAGTCACTGTTAAATCTATCGGGGATAAGTGAATCTAAACTTGAGAATGTATTGTTTGAAAATACGAGAATGGTTACAGCAGATTTCTTTAATAATAAATTTAAAAATATTGGCTTTGAAAATTGTGATCTGACTGAAGCAAGATTTGTCGATACACCGCTTAAAGGTATTGATATCAGCTCATCCCATTTTGAGTCATTAAGCATTAAGCGTGAAGATCTGGAAGGCTGTATCGTTTCCAGTGTGCAGGCGATTCAGATGGCAGCATTGATGGGACTTGTAGTGAAGGATAGTTAGAGAAATAATAAGCACACGGTTGAAAGTGCGGGCGAGACTGCTGTATATTTAAAGAGATAATTTAATAGTTACATGAAAAGAGGATTAATTATGTGTGTATCGTGTTTTGTAGTAAATAATAACCTAATCTAAATAAAAAAATAAGATTAGGAGAATATATATGTTATTTCAAGAACAGATTATTGAAAAAGTGAAAATTAAAAGTAAAGAAGATAAAAGAATCGCAGCAGGTATGATGTACGGCTCATTTACTAATGGTGAAGGTGACCGGTATTCGGACGTTGAGTTTTATATTTTTCTGGAAGAAGATGAAGCAGAAAGTTTTGTGTCCAGAAGCTGGGTATCTGAAATTTATCCAATCGGGTTAATGTTTAAAAATGAGTACGGGACTGAAGTCGCTATTTTTGAAAACTTGATACGTGCGGAGTTTCATTTCCTGCCGGTATCTCAAATCGATATCATCAAAGAATTTAAATTTGTCGGTTATTTCCCGAACCCTGAAGCGATGTACCTGTACGATTCGACAGATAAACTGAGCTCACTGCTGGATTATATCGGCGGTACAGCTGCAGAGAGAAATACTGAAGAGAATATCAGCATGGTGATTAATAACTTGATTAATACCTGGCTGTTAGGGATTAATGTATTGAAACGCGGTGAACTTGCGCGGTCTCTCGCTATGCTTAGCGAGATTCAGAAATATACTGCACAGCTTATCAGAATCAAAGAAAACAGCACTGAGCATTGGGTGAATCAGACGAAGCAGCTTGAAGAAGAAATCAGTTCAGATAGTTACGAAATATATGCTTCGGTTACGAGTGTACTTGAAAAGAGTACATTGGAGAAAGCTTATAAAAATGCACTTAATTTTCTTGAGAAATTTAATGATGAACAAGAAAATTCTGAAGTTTACACTGAAATAATTAATAAACTGCATTTGTACAGTGCGAAAATATAATAAAGTATAGAACTGCCATGCCTCTAACATTGAAGTCCAAATTCAGTGTTAGAGGTATTTTTATAATAGAAACAGTGTTCAGCTTTGTAGGTGAAACATGAATAAAAGTAAGGGGGTAATGATTGTGACATACTTATTTATGGGTATATTGACTGTAACGCTTTTAATTACAGCATTAGTATTAAAAGATAAATATGATTTCACAAAAACTATCGGCGCACTGTCCTGGATTGCATTAAGCCTGTATTTTATCGTTGAATTCATTGTGATCAGAACAAGTACTGTACCGTATAATTTCTTGAAACAGCCGATGAGTGATTTAGGTGTAACTATATGTGGAATAGATACGTATGAGCTCGCTGCTTATGAAATTTGTTCACCGGCTCATCCGGCGATGAATTGGACGTTTACTCTAACTGGCATAGCAGTTTTTACCGGTGCCATTTTTCTTCATCGATTTTGGCCGGATAACATGAAAACAAAAACAGCGACTGTACTGCTCGTTATTTTCGGTATCAGTTACAGCATTTCGGGAATCTTCCCAGCTGATATAAACTTTTTAGTACACACATTTGCTTCATTGCCGGGAATGTTTGTGCAAATACCTGCTTTAATTATTATTGGACGGGCAATTAAAAGTACAATGCCGAAACTGTCAAAATGGACTTATTTCTGTCTGGCTCTTAATTTATTGAGTCTGCTGTTTATATTTTTACAGCCAGTGTTTCCTGAGCTGCCGGGAGGCTTAATTCAGAGGATGCTTTATGCTTCAGTCTGGCTGTGGATGATTGTTACAGGAATCGTGCTGCTGAACAAATCAGTTCAACGTAAACAGGGTTTATGTGAGATTAAATAAGGAGGACTATTAATGACTTCAATTTATTTTACTTCAGGATCTAAAATTTTCAGTGTTTCAGGACGAGAGCAGGACTGGTCGATTAACGAGATAGAGACCGGTTATGATGACGTGCGTGCAGTGGCTGCTGATGAATTGGCCGAAACGATTTACGTGGGAACTTTTGATGACGGGCTGTTCAGAAGCCGTAATAATGGTGAGACCTTTGAAGCTGTTGGGCAGGATGTCTTACCGAAAAGAATAATGTCTCTTCATATCAGTCCTGTTTCAAAACGTTTATATGTCGGAACGGAACCGAGTGAACTGCATTATTCGGATGATGATGGTGAAACATGGGCAGAAATGACTGCACTGCAGGACCTGCCGTCTAAATCAGAGTGGAGTTTCCCGCCTCGTCCCGATACACATCATGTTAAAGATATGGCGAGCGGTACTCAGGATGAGTCATTTGTACTTGCCGGCATTGAGCTCGGCGGTATTATGCGTTCGGTAGATAATGGTGAGTCATTTGAGGACCGTAAAGAAGGCTCTCAATTTGACGTGCATAA
>CANRKV010000105.1 GCA_947631305.1 uncultured Jeotgalicoccus sp. | reverse complement strand
GCAACCATATCATTGATAAATGTCGTCGTAACAGCAAGATTCGGTTTATCATTTTCAGCTTCAGCACCATTACTGCACGCTGCCAATACAGTAAGTAAAAGTACAGTGAATGTGAGTGAAAGTAACTTCTTCATAAGGAGACTCCTTTATATAATTGAATAATATTAGGCTACCCTAAACTTTTAATTTAGTCAAACCGAATACTATGTGCAGACATAAAAAAACGTCAGAGAATAAGGATTCCCTGACGGTATTAAACATATTTAATTATTATTCTGCACTTTGCGGATTAGTTGCCCACATTTCGCTGTTCTTAACGAATGTGCGCGGATGAATTTTCAGCTGATTGACGATAATATCAGCGATATCTTCAGGATGAGTCATTGTTTCCGGGTCGAGTGAAGGTGTGCCTATTAAATCAGTCAATACTGCAGACGGTGTTAAATACTGCACGCGTATGCTGTCTTTTCTGACTTCCTGCATTACACCTTCTGTTAAGCCGATAACAGCATGTTTCGAAGCGGCGTAAAGCGCACTGCCTGCTGAAGAACGGAGTCCTGAAACTGAAGCGATATTAATCACATCTCCTGATTTCTGCTGCTGCATGCCGGGGAGTACTGCTTTCATCATATAGTACATACCGAATACATTGACGTCCATCATCTGGCGGAACATCTCTTCATTATCCTCGAAAAAGCTGCCGCCGCCCATAACGCCGGCATTATTAATCAGAATGTCGATTCTGCCGAAATCTTTTAACACTTCATCGACGATATTCTGCACATCTTCTTTAATGGAAACATCACCGCTGATGGCAATAGCTTTCACATCTTTTTTCTCCAACGTTAACAATGCATCTTTTAAAGTTTCATTATTACGCCCGACTATTGCAACGTTTACCCCGTTGTCAGCCAGTGCCTGAGCTGTTTTTAAACCGATTCCTTTGGAGCCTCCGGTTATTAAAGCAGTTTTTCCGTGTAAATCCTGCATATTAGTCCCTCCACTTTTTAAGTTCATGTTATGAATTATCTCTAATTTTAAGTATAATGAAGATATTAAAAAGATGAAATGGATATGCCTGTTAACAGAGAGGGGGATTTACCATGGCTGAACGCGGACAGACTAATATATTTGATGATGTGATTAAAGACGATGAATCGTTTGTAATTGTCGTGCAGGAAGTGCTGGAGAATAACGGCCAGCTGCAGAAGAGAGTTTTGCGTGAATATCCGAGCCTTGATCAGACTGCAATGAAAAATTTGTTTGTGCATTTGAAGGATACTTATACTGACGAAAAACACAGTGAAAATGGGACATATTTCGACATAACAGTGTATACTAATGAAGATTATGCGGCTGAGAATATTTATGCGCATACAAAACGCTACAAAAACAAAAAGGAATGGACGGCAACGTCTAAATAAAAGGAGTACTTTAACAATGAGAATGGTAGACATTATCGCTAACAAACGTGACAACAAAGAACTGACTAAAGAAGAAATTGAATTCTTCATTAATGGATATACAAACGGAGAGATTCCTGACTACCAGGCATCAGCTTTATTAATGGCAATTTTCTTCAACGATATGACACCTGAAGAATCAGCTGACCTAACCATGGCTATGGTAAATTCAGGTGATCAAATCGATCTGTCGGCAATTGACGGTATTAAAGTTGATAAACACTCTACAGGCGGTGTTGGCGATACAACAACATTAGTACTTGCACCTTTAGTTGCAGCACTCGATGTTCCTGTTGCAAAAATGAGCGGACGCGGTCTCGGCCACACGGGCGGAACGATTGATAAGCTTGAAGCATTGAAAGGTTTCCACGTTGAACTGACACAGGATGATTTTGTGAACCTGGTTAACAAAGACAAGGTTGCAGTTATCGGGCAGTCCGGCAACCTGACACCTGCTGATAAATTAATTTACGCACTGCGCGATGTTACAGGAACGGTAAACTCAATTCCATTAATCGCAAGTTCTATTATGAGTAAAAAAATTGCTGCCGGTGCAGATGCAATTGTCCTGGATGTTAAAGTCGGTGACGGTGCATTTATGAAAACAGAAGAAGATGCAGTAGCACTAGCTGAAACTATGGTGCGCATCGGTAATAATGTCGGCCGCCGTACGATGGCGATTATTTCAAGTATGGAAGAGCCGCTTGGCTATGCTGTAGGTAATGCAAACGAAGTGAAGGAAGCAATCGATACGCTGAAAGGCGAAGGACCGGCTGACTTAACTGAATTATCATTAACGCTAGCAGCTCAGATGGCAGTGGTTGGCGGTAAAGCTAAAGACCTCGAAGAAGCACGTGCGATGCTTGAAGCTGTTATTAAAGACGGCAGTGCTTTAGAGAAATTTAAAGTGTTTGTTAATAATCAGGGCGGCGACGGTTCACTTGTTGATCATCCTGAAAATCTTCCGCAGGCAGAATATCACTACGATGTTATTTCTGAAGAAGAAGGATACGTTGAAGTTATCGATGCAGAAAACATCGGTGTTGCAGCGTCAATCCTCGGTGCAGGACGCCAGACTAAAGAAGATGAAATCGATCTTGCTGTAGGCGTTGTACTTGAGAAGAAAGTCGGAGATTACGTAAACAAGGGCGATGTACTTGCTAAAATCGCTGCGAACACTGAAGAAGTGGACAGCGTAGTTGAGAAAGTTATCGCGAGCTACCATTTAGGTAATGAACAGAAACAGACTAAACTGATCAAACGTATTATTACTGCATAAGTTAGGAGAGAAAATATGATTGAAAAATGGATTCCTCAATACAGCCAGCTTGAACAAAGCAATCAAACAAAAGTACAAGAACAATTTGACGCACTCGATATTACAACGATCGAACGTGTTTACTATGAAACATATATTAATAAAACAGAAGTGGACTTATCTTCAGTTGAGGAAGTCCCTTACGTTCTTAAATCAGAACTTGATCTCGATGCTGTAAGTGAAGCGGCAAACAATGCTGTGCACAGCGGTGAAGTTGCAGTTGTGCTGATGGCCGGCGGTCAGGGTACAAGACTGGAACATCCGGGCCCGAAAGGAACGTTTTCTTTTGAAGGCGTGTCATTATTTGAACTGCAGGCAAGACAGATTCTGAGCTTTAAAAATGCACAGGGTGAATTGAATGTTCACTGGTATATTATGACGAGTGATATCAACCATGAAGAAACACTCGCATTCTTTAAAGAACACAATTACTTTGCAGTCCCAGTTGAAAACATTCACTTCTTTAAGCAGGAGCACTTCCCGCCGTTAACGAAAGACGGCAAACTGATGCTGACTGCTGAAAAAGATATTATGCTGACGCCTAACGGCAACGGCGGTATCTTCAGTTCATTAAAGAACAGCGGAATGCTTGCTGAAATGGAAAAATCAGGCGTGAAGCATGTATTTATGAATAACGTCGACAATGTTGTTGTTAAAGTACTGGACCCGGCATTAGTCGGACTTCACGTTACTGAAAACAACGATATTACATCGAAATCAATTACTCCAAAACCGGGCGAATCAGTAGGCCGCCTTGCAGTAATGAACGGTGACAAAGGTGTCGTCGAATATACAGAACTCCCTGCAGGCAGCGAAGATAAATTCACGAATGCCAATATCGGCATACACATGTACAGCATGGATTTTTTAAATAAAGCAGCAAACGGCGATATGCCGTATCATCTGGCGCTTAAAAAACTGGAACATCTTGACGATGATTTAAACGTCGTTAAAGAAGAAGTATTAAAATTTGAGAAGTTTTACTTCGATGCATTTAAATATGCCGTTAAACACAACACGCTTCAGGTCGACAGAACAGGTGAATTTTCACCGCTCAAAAATAAAGCGGGGAACGACAGCATAGAAACTGCACTTAAAGATTTAACTGAAGAAGGACTGATCTAATGACTGAAGAGTCAAAATCAGAGTACAGCAAATACGGTAAAGAAGAAGTCACTACGAGAATAGAACGTACATTAAAAAATGTTGTGCCGCTGTCATTCGGCGAAGAAGTCGGCAATGCGGTCAGTCACGGTGTTGCTGCGATAATCTTTATTTTCCTGCTGCCGTTTACCGCCGTTTATATGTATGAAATTGGCGGCTCACTGCACGCATTCGGAGGATCGATATTCGTCATCAGTATGCTGTTAATGTTTTTGACTTCGACGCTGTATCACTCGATGGAACACAACACGAATCATAAATACGTTATGCGCCTTCTGGATCACAGTTTTATTTACGTAGCGATCGCAGGAACATATACGCCGATTGCACTTTCTGTCGTCGGCGGAACGTTCGGGATCGTCATACTGATTGTGCTGTGGACTGCGACAATACTGGGTATTCTGTATAAAGTACTGGCCCCGGTCGTTAATGAAAAAGTCAGTCTGGCAATATATTTAGTCATGGGATGGTCTGCTGTAGCATTTATTCCTTCTATAGTAAGTGAAACATCGTGGGTATTTATCGGGCTGATTATACTCGGCGGGCTTGCATATACTGGAGGAGCATGGTTTTACGCACAGAAGACACGTAAATATTTCCATATGATCTGGCATTTCTTTATTATTATAGCAGCGGTTTGCCACTATACAGCGATTGTTTTTTATATCTGATGACAGCATACAAGAAGAGTATGGTAACATAAACAACTTACGTATAATAAACTGACCGGGGTGGTAGTTATGAAAATTGTATTTTTTGGTGCCGGCAATATGGCCAGTGCAATATTTACAGGAATGATTGAAAAAGGTATCGTCAAACCAGAGGATATTTATATTACGAGCAAATCAAATCGTGTTGCAGCGATGGAATTTAAAGAAGCGCTCGGTGTTAATGTGTCATACGATGACGCGGAGCTTTGTAAAGATGCCGACTATATCGTGCTCGCAAGCAAGCCGCAAAACTTCAGCGATGTTGCGAAACGTATTCGTCCGTATCTGGAAAAGAAAACAAAACTGATTTCAGTGATGGCGGGTATTCATATTGCAACAATCCAGGAAGAAGCAGGCATGGAGAATGCTGTGGCAAGAATTATGCCGAACACGAATGCGATGGTTCAATACTCAGTTAACGGTATTGCATTTTCGGATGACTTCGACAACAGGGACGAGCTGATCGACTTAATGGCGAGTTTCGGTAAAAATGTTGTCGTTGGTGAAGACGGTATGGATAACATTACAGCAGCAACAGGTTCCGGTCCGGCATTTCTCTACTATATATACGAACAGTATGCGAAAAGTCTTGAAGAACTTGGCTTCTCAAAAGAGGATGCGGATAAGCTGACAAGAAATCTTGTGATCGGTACAGGGAAAACTTTATCGGAACGCCCTGAATCTTTTGAAAAGCTGCGTACGGATATTACATCTAAAGCAGGAACGACTGAAGCGGGTCTCGATACGCTGAGCGAATCCAAATTGCAGGAAATAATTTTCGAAACTCTCGGCAGTGCGAGAGACCGCAGTATAAAATTAAGTGAACGATAAATGAATCTGGAAATACTTTCATATATAATAATATATGAAAGTATTTTTTTATGAATGAAAGGTATGAGGCAAATGTCGACTTTATATTATAATGGAACAATTTATACGATGGCTGCACCGATGGATACGGTGGAAGCTGTTTTAATACATAACGGTACAATCGAAAAGACAGGCAGCTATGAAGAGTTAAAAGCTGTGGCAGATGAGTTTATCGATTTAAACGGCAAAACGATGATGCCTGCATTGACAGATGTGCACCAGCATCTGGTCATGA
>CANRKV010000104.1 GCA_947631305.1 uncultured Jeotgalicoccus sp. | reverse complement strand
CATTTCAACTCTGAACGTGACGAACAGCATAATAATCCCGAATATAATCGCGAGTCCGATGCTCGATACACCTGCGATCTTTTCAAGCGTATTATTTTCAATTATATTTTCCGATAAAAACCGTGCTATTTCCGGGGTAATAAATCCGACCGCCATACCCATCAGTACTTTCGTCGGATCAAAATGGAATTTCTTTTTGTCCGGACGTCTGTCGTCTTCTTCTGATTTTAAAAACATAGTGAAGCTCCTCATATATCTTCTTTCCTTAATATTATACTAGAATAACTGTCTTAGAACGTGAAAAAGATGCCATCATTTCTACAAAATAATGGCATCTCTCCAATTCAATTATTCATTTTTATACTGCATGTACACAACCTGGGTAACAAGGAAGTCTTCAACACCGTGTTTACCGTCAGTGCCTCCGAGGCCTGATTGTCTCATGCCTGCATGATATCCCTGAACTGCTTCAAAGTTTTCTCTGTTCACATACGTTTCGCCGAATTTCATCTCATTGATCACTTTCAACGTTTCGTTCATGTCATTCGAGTAAAGTGACGATGACAATCCGTAAATCGTATCGTTCGCCATCTCGATTGCTTCATCGATTGTTTCAAATGTTGCGATTGGCAGAACGGGCCCGAATATTTCATCACGCATAATTTTTGAGTCATGTGTCACGTTAGTTAAGATAGTCGGTTCATAGAAGAAACCTTTATCCGTTTCAGCTTTTTTACCGCCTGTGACAACTTTCGCACCGTCAGCTACTGCTTCGTCAACCATCCCTGCAACTGTATTCAAACGGTCTTCGTTAATCAATGGACCGACTTCGACTTCTTTATCTTCACGGGGATTACCCAGCTTTTTCTCTTTAAAGGCTGCTGCCAGTTTTTCAATTAATTCATCTGCAACGCTGGAATGTACATAGACACGCTCGGCATTCGTACAAGCCTGGCCGTTATTTGCCAGTCGTGATGTCACAAGCGCATTTACTGTAAGATCAATATCTGCATGCTGCGACACAATCGCCGGAGCTTTCCCGCCGAGTTCCAGATTCACTTTCGTGATATTCTGTGCCGCCGCTTCCATTACTTTCGTTCCGGCTGTAATACTGCCGGTCATCGTAATCATATCCACATTTTTATGTTTAGCTAAAGCATTACCGATTTCAGAACCCGCCCCGGTCACGACGTTATATACACCAGCCGGAATATCTTCCATTTCATCGACGATCTTCGTAAATTCCATGGTTGTATTCGGCGTATGCTGACTCGGCTTAAGCACGATTGTGTTGCCGGTAACAAGTGCAGTCGCTACTTTTCTCGCTAAAATAAACACCGGGAAATTCCACGGGTTAATCCCCGCAACAACACCGATTGGTTTTTTATAAACTAAAATATTCTCATTAGGACGGTCACTCGGAACGATGTCGCCCTCAATACGTCTCGCCCATTCCGACATGTAGTGAAAATAATCGATAGCAAGGTCCACTTCACCGCTTGCAAGATCGTAATCTTTCCCCTGCTCTTCCTGCAGCAAATCGATAAACGTCTCGCGTCTGTCTGCTATGGCATCTCCAAGTCTGCGGACGATTTTCCCGCGTTCTATATTCGGTGTCAGCTCCCACGCTTTCTGCGCTTTCGCAGCTGCCTGCACCGCCTTATCCACATCTGCATTCGTTGCTTTTGGAGTTCGTGAAATTACTGCTTCAGTTGCCGGATTAATCACGTCAATCCAGTCTTTACCTGTCGAGTCTGTATAGGCTCCGTCAATATATAACTGATGCTGAATCAAAAAATCTCCTCCTGAATAGTATTACTTATAATCTTCCCGTCTTAATCAATCACAACACATTAAAACAAGTCGTCTATTCTTTTTCAGCAACGACTGTAAAACGTTCGTTAACATGTTTTTTATTTTCGGCTTCATCAATAACTGCAATCGCAAAGTCTGCATAGCTGATATAGCTCTCTTCTGAATTATTCACAAGCAGTACGTCTGTACCTGATTCATATGTTCCAGTACGTTTTCCTTCTGCATCAAATTCTGCAGACGGGCTTATAAATGTCCATTTTAAATTAGTTGTTTGCTCAAGTTCTTCCAGGTTTTCACTCTGTCCGCCCGCAGTCGGTTTAAACATATCCGGGAAATTCGGCGTATCAATGACTGTCATCGTTCTGCTGTCATCTATATATAAACTGCCGGCACCGCCAACTACAATCAGACGGGTACCAGTTCCCGCCAGTGCATTAATCAATGCCCGTCCCGCTTCAACGTGTGCATCTTTCTCACCAAGCGGCGCACCGAATGCGTTCACTACAACATCCAGTCCTTTAAAATCTTCATTCGTCGTATCATGAACATCTTTCTCTATTACATTTACATTATCATTGTTTAATTTCTTAGCATTTCTGACAATCGCAGTTACATCATGCCCTCTGCTTACCGCTTCGTCTAATATTAAACTGCCGGCTTTACCCGTTGCACCTACGATTCCTATATTCATTAAAAATCCTCCAATTATGTTATGATTTTAACTACTATTATGTATACCCTGCACTTACTTTTTGAAACTACACTAATTTAATAATTAGGAGAGCAGATAATATGAAGAAAAAGAAAATCCAAAAGACTAACGCGATGCGTACGCTTGAGAATCACAAGATAAACTACGATGTACATGAATACGCATGGAATGAAGAGCATACAGATGCTAAAACTGCGGCGGCTAAAGTTGATATGCCGTTTGAAAAAATATATAAAACTCTGGTTGCTGTCGGTAATAACACAGGTGTTATCGTTGCCTGTATTCCCGCTTCAACTGAACTCGATTTAAAGAAGTTCGCAAAAGCGAGCGGCAACAAAAAAGTCGATATGCTTCATATGAAAGACCTTGAAAAAACGACGGGATATATCCGCGGCGGCTGTTCACCTGTCGGTATGAAGAAACTGTTTCCAACATATATCGCAGCAGAAGCTGAAGCTCTGGAGACTATCGTTGTGTCTGCAGGTAAGCGCGGCATGCAGATGGAAGTTATCCCTCTGGATTTAATTGAAGTCACTAATGGAGAATTCGCTGATATTACAGAATAAATAAAAGAGCTCTAATCCATTTACGGATTAGAGCTCTTTAGTTTTATAATTAAGCTTTTACGACGACAATTTCTCCGTCTTTAATGTGAGCTTTAACATTTTCAAGATTTTCTTCTTCTAAGATTAAATCTGTCAGCTGATCTTCAATCTTGTCCTGAATGACTCTGCGCAGCGGTCTTGCACCGAAGCGTTTGTCGTAACCCAGGCTGACGAGTTTTTTCTTAGCGTCATCAGTAATAGAAATGCTGATTTCATTTTCTTTTAATGCTCCTTGTAATTCATCGAGCATTAAATCAACGATTTCCATCAAGTGTTCTTCTGACAGCTGATTAAAGTTAATAATCGCGTCGAATCTGTTTAAGAATTCCGGTTTGAAATAATCACTTAAGTTTTCAAGTGTAGTAACCGATTCATGCTGGTCTGCATTAAAGCCGACGCTCGCATTGTTATCACCTGTACCGGCGTTACTTGTCATAATGACAACTGTTTCTTTAAAGCTGACTGTTCTGCCGTGTGAATCCGTCAGCTGCCCGTCTTCCATAATTTGCAGGAACATGTTCTGCACGTCAGGGTGCGCCTTTTCAATTTCATCTAAAAGAATAATTGAATAAGGATTGTGACGTACTTTTTCTGTCAGCTGTCCTGCTTCTTCATGACCGACGTAACCTGGAGGTGAACCGATAATTTTAGATACGGCATGTTTCTCCATGTACTCACTCATGTCGAGTCTGATCATTGAATCTCTTGAGCCGAATAACTCAGCAGCAAGTGCTTTCGTTAATTCAGTTTTACCGACACCTGTCGGGCCGACGAACATAAATGAACCGATTGGACGGTATTTAGATTTAAGTCCGGCACGGCTTCTTCTGACAGCTTTCGCTACCTTGTCGACAGCTTCATTCTGTCCGATAACTTTAGCATTCAGATTAGGTCCGAGTTCTCTCATCTGCGTCTGTTCCTCTGACTGCAGTTTCGTTACAGGAATTCCTGTTTTCTCTTCGACAATAAGCTGAATATCAGATATATCAACATCCATTACCTGTTTGTCATCTGCTGCAGCTTCCAGCTGTTTCTCAAGCTGAAGCTCCTGATATTTCAGACGTGCTGCAGTTTCATAGTCTTCCTGTTCTGCCGCTGCGTCTTTTTCTTCAGCGATTTTCTCCAGCTTCTGCTTAATAGAATCTGTATCGTTCTCAGCGTTTGCCAGGTTTAATCGTGAACCGACTTCATCCATTAAATCGATTGCTTTATCCGGTAAGAAACGGTCCTGAATATATCTGTCGGATAAATTCACAAACGCTTCAACTACTTCATCTGAATAGCTGACTTCATGGAATTTTTCATAGCGGTCTTTAATACCGTTAAGAATTAATACAGACTCTTCCAATGTCGGTTCTTTAACCATAATCGGCTGCAGACGGCGTTCCAGTGCAGCATCTTTTTCAATCTGACGGTATTCTTTCAATGTTGTTGCACCGATAATCTGCAGCTCGCCGCGTGCAAGTGCCGGTTTAAGAATATTGCCGGCATCCATCTGCGAACTTTCCGCAGAACCTGCACCAACAATCTGGTGAATCTCATCGATAAAGAGAATAACGTCCTGACGTTCTTTAAGTTCGGCAATCAGCTGTTTCATACGTTCTTCAAACTGACCGCGCATTGAAGTGTTCGCTACAAGCGATGCCACATCTAATACATAAATTTCTTTGTCCATCAATTTAGTCGGCACGTTGCCTTCTACTATTTTTAATGCCAGTCCTTCAGCGATTGCTGTTTTACCGACACCGGGTTCACCGATTAATACCGGGTTGTTTTTATTGCGTCTGTTCAGCGTTTCAACAACGCGCTTAACTTCTTTGTCGCGTCCGATTACCGGGTCGATATTCCCCGCTCTGGCTTCGTCGGAAATATTGTTGCCGAGCTGATCTAAAAGCCCGTCACGCTTATTGTTTTCCCGTTCTTTCGTTTTTATGCCTGTATTTTTATTTTCTTGTCCGTTGAAATATTTATTGTTCATATTATTGTTTTCAAAAGATGATCCTTTAAAGAAGTCATTTGAATTTATCATTTGACCTTGGATTTCCTGGAAACAGCTGTCACATAAATGTACCTGCATTTTTTGATTATTAAAATTCATTGCAAGGTTTACATTCGCTTCGTTAAGTCCGCAATTTTGACATTTCATATGTGTTTCCTCCTAATTAGTATATTCTATTCACAGTCTATTTGACTTTGACTATATTTGACTATGAATACAGTATAAAGGCCTCAAAAGATATTTTCAAATATGATGCTTACAAATAATTTTGCCATCTGACTATCTCTGACCTTATGTATTTATTATACATTGACCTTCTTTGACTTTCAAGTATTCTGACCTGTTTTTTAATAAAAAACCGGCCTTCCCCTAATTGGAAAAGCCGGTCGTAATTATTACTTAGTATTTGTGAATCCGCCGTCGATACGGATGACTTCACCATTAATATATTCTGCTTTAGATGTCAGAAGGAAAGTAACCAGTTCAGCTACTTCTTCCGGTGTACCAAGACGTTTTTGCGGAATACCCGCTTCTGCATTTGCTTTCATTTCAGGATTATCTGCGTAAAACGCTGCGACCATCGGTGTCTCTGTCGGACCTGGAGCGATAGAATTTACACGCAATCCGTCTTTAGCGTATTCAGC
>CANRKV010000103.1 GCA_947631305.1 uncultured Jeotgalicoccus sp. | reverse complement strand
AAAGTCTATAACGAAACTGTGAAGAAAGTAACAGAAGACTTCGAGTCACTGTTATTCAATACAGGAATTTCTCAGCTAATGGTCTTCGTTAATGAATCATATAAAGCAAAAGAAGTAAACAAAGCTTACATTGAAAACTTTGTAAAACTGCTGTCGCCAGTGGCGCCGCATATTGCAGAAGAACTGTGGGACATTTTAGGCAATGCAGAAACACTTGCATATGCTGAGTGGCCTTCATACGATGAATCTAAATTGGTAGAAGATACAGTTGAGATCGTTGTGCAGGTGAACGGGAAAGTTAAAAATAAATTAGAAATTGCAAGAGATCTGTCGAAAGATGAAACAGAAGAAATTGCACTTGCTGATGAAAGAATTAAAGCAGAATTAGAAGGTAAAACGGTACGTAAAGTTATCGTTGTACCTCAGAAATTAGTTAATATTGTAGCTAATTAATTAAAAACACCGCTCAGGGACTTTGTTTAGTCCGGGAGCGGTGTATTTTATTTTACCCGTTCGAGCAGTGGTATCCTGCCACATAGCCGGTAACGAGGGCGCTTGTAATATTATATCCGCCTGTGTAGCCGTGGATATCGAGGACTTCTCCTGCAAAATGCAGTCCCTCGATCAGTTTACTCGACATCTTAGAAGGATTAATTTCTTTTAAGTTCACACCGCCGCCGGTAACGAATGCTTTTTCAATTGACTGGGTACCGTTGACGTTGAATGTAAAACGTTTGAAAAATTCAACAAGTGCCTGTTTTTGCTGATTCGATACGTGATGGCCGCTGGTACTGCCGTCGATTTTTAAATACTCGAGGACGAATGTAATCAGGCGTTCCTGATGAATACTTTTTAAAATGTTCTTCAGACTTTTATCGACGTTGTCTTTAATAGTCTTATTTATATATTCCTGCATTTCTCCCATCGTATACTGCGGAAAAAAGTCGAGCTGCATTTTAATGTTTTCTTTTTTCTGTGCCTGCTGTTCTTTATAAACAAACTGACTGCAGCGGAGTGCTGCAGGACCGCTCACACCGAAGTGCGTAAAGATCATATCCATTTGATGCGTAATACGCGGTTTGCCATTTTTCTTTAAGACGGATAAAGCAACGTCATCCAGGCTGATGCCTTTCAGTGAACCGTCTGTAAAGAATCGCTGATTGGATGTAATCGGCACTTCAGTCGGGAATAAATCTGTGACTGTGTGTCCGAGTGATTTCGCAAATTTATGGCCGTCGCCTGTAGAGCCAGTCTGCGGCACGCTCTTACCGCCGGTCGTAATAATGACATTTTTAGCGTGATGCGTTTTGCCGTCGGTAGTTTTTACGCCGGTGATTTTATCGTTTTCAGTTAAAATTTCAGAGACTTCAGTTTCAAATTGGATGTCGACTCTATTTTGTTCAAGCTGTTCCAGAAATACGTTCAGCACATCTTTTGCTTTGTTAGACACGGGGAACATCCGGCCGTGGTCTTCTTCTTTTAATTTAACGCCGTTGGATTCGACAAATTTAATAATCGATTCGTTATCGAAAACCGAAAACGGGCCGTACAAAAATTTACCGTTGCCCGGGATATGTTTAATGATTTCTTCATATGGCAGACGGTTCGTCACATTGCATCGTCCGCCGCCTGAAATCAGCAGCTTTTTGCCGAGTTTCTTGTTTTTTTCAATTAAAAGTACTTTGTTATTGTTTAAACTTGCAGCGGTCGCAGCCATGATTCCGCTGACGCCGCCGCCAATTACTATAGTATCGTACATGAGTTTGCTCCTTTTAGTTTTAAAGTATTCTATAATCCATTATAATAATGTGTATGTTTATTATAGATAAGAAGGGTTAATATATGTCGGATCAGAAAAAGATGTTTCGCGGTACGTTCCTTTTAACCGCAGCTACATTTACAACACAGATTTTAGGAATGCTTTATTTAATTCCATTTTACAGCATTATGGGCGGAGAAGAAAACCTCGCTCTGTACGGGTATGCATATACACCGTATACAATCATGCTGTCGATCGCAGCCGCAGGCGTGCCCGGGGCTGTTTCAAAGTTCGTTGCTAAATATAATGCGCTCGGTGCTTACGAGACCAGCCAGAAGCTTTACAAGTCCAGTTTACTCGTCATGATGGCCTCAGGTGTTATTGCGTTTATTGCCTTATATTTTATGGCACCGGTCATTGCTGAAGCACAAAGTGCTGCAAGCGGCAGCGGGGATCACCGCTGGAGTACTGAAGATATTACGAGTATTATCCGAGTTATCAGTTTTGCAGTAATCGTCGTACCGTTTATGTCGACATGGAGAGGAATATTCCAGGGACACGAGTCATTCGGTCCTACGAGTGTGTCTTCAGTTGTCGAACAGATTTTACGTATTGCAGTACTGTTATCAGGGGCGTTTATCGTTATTAATGTCATGGACGGCTCGATAAAAACTGCGAACGAAATTGCAGTTTTTGCTGCGTTCATCGGTGCCATCGGTGCCACGGTTACACTCGCGATTTTCTGGAAGAAAAGAAAACCGTTTATGGCAGAACAGCGCAAACAGGATACGAGCGGCATCGATTTGTCTTACGGACAAATGTATAAAGAGATTATCCGTTACGGACTGCCGTTTATTATTGTCAGTGTCAGTATCCCGGTTGTCATGTTTATTGACCAGCTGACCCACAACAACGCATTGTCACTTGCAGGGGTGCCGGGGAGCGTACAGGACTCATGGTTCGGTATGCTGAACCTTACGACGCATAAACTGGTAATGATTCCAACTGCCTTTGCATCTGCGTTTGCGATTACAATTTTACCGTTCATTACGAAAAACTATCAGCAGAAACAATTTGATAATGTACACAGCCAGGTAAAATCGATGATTCTAATGCTGTTATTTTTCGTCATTCCGGCAGGACTCGGTATGATGATTTTATCAGCACCGATTTATACTTCATTTTACAGCTATAACGAAATGGGTATTATGATACTGACGTTTTACGCGCCGGTCAGCATTATCATTTCACTATTCTCTGTAACGTGTTCTATCGTGCAGGGAATCGATAAACAGAATTTAACATTTTACGTTGTTATCGTTATGCTGATTATTAAAGCGGCAGTGAACATTCCGCTGATTATGAACTTTTACACGGTCGGTGCAGTCATGGGTACAGCAATCGCACTTGGTGCGGGTGTCATTATGAACCTGATTATTATTAAAAAACACGGAAAAATCCGTTTTCGTGCATTTGTTGCACCGATATTCCAAATTATCGTCTGTGCACTTGCCATGCTTTTAGCAGTTGAAGTGGTATACTACTTATTAATGATGAACATCGGCGAAATGACGACAGTAACTTCTGTTCTGACGTTGTTAGTTACAGTGCCGGCAGGTGTCATTGTCTATCTGTTTATATCATTTAAAACAGGACTTGCAGATGAAGTACTCGGTGAGCGTGCACAAAAAATTCGCCGGAAAGTGAAGTTTTTATAATGAGACTTGATAAATATCTTGCGAATGCAAATTTAGGCAGCCGCAAAGAAGTGAATAAGCTGATTAAAAAAGGTGAGATTTCCGTTAACGGTACAATTGTTAAAAGCCCTAAAACGGACGTCGGCTATGAAGATGACATCGTTTATATCGACGTGCCGATTGTTCTGGAAGAATTTATGTACTTTATGATGAATAAACCGGACGGGGTAATATCTTCAACAGAAGAAGGACCGACGGAAACAGTCATTGATTTAATTGCCCATCCGCAGCAGGGAGAACTGTTCCCTGTCGGAAGGCTGGACAAAGATACAGTAGGGCTCCTGTTTATTACGAACGACGGTAAACTTGCCCATCAGCTTCTGTCACCGAAAAACGAATACTACAAAACGTATCACGTGACGCTTCGTGATGAAGTGACTGAGTCGGATATTGAACAACTTGAAACAGGTATTGATTTGAAAGAATTTACGACGAAGCCTGCGAAAGCTGAATTATTAAATCCGCATGAAGTATCGTTATCGATTACAGAAGGAAAATTTCATCAGGTGAAGCGGATGTTTTTAGCAATCGGCAATGAAGTGGTGAAGCTGAAGCGCACGAACTTTGCGACACTGGAACTTGATGAAACACTCCTTGAAGGGGAATACCGCAGATTAAGTGAAGAGGAAATAAAAAAATTAAACAATTAAGTTTATAATACGCAAGCAAGGGTATAATTTATATTAAGTCCAAAAAAACAATTTTATAATACGAGGTGTATTAAATGGGAAAATTATTTAATTTAGTATTTAGAGTCGGTGCGGTACTTGGTATTGCATATGCTGCAAAAAAACTTGCAGACAATAAAGATGCTGTAAAAGAAGAATACGCGAAAGCAAAAGAAGATCCGAAAGCCTATGCACAAAACGTGCAGGAAAAAGCGACTGCTAAAGCGCAGGACGTCCAGGCTAAAGCTCAGGAAGAATATTCTAAAGCAAAAGAAGATCCTAAAGCATACGCAGAAAACGTTCAGAACAAAGCAACAGAAAAAGCAAAAGAAGTTCAGTCTAAAGCAAATGAACAAGTCAATGTGGCGAAAGACAAAGCGACTGAAGTTCAGTCTAAAGCTAAAGACGAGTACGCTAAAGCGAAAGAAGACCCTGAAGCTTACAAAGAAGAATTAAAAGAAAAAGGTCAGAAAAAAGCGGACGAAGTTAAAAAAGAAGCTAAAAAAGCTGAAAAAGAAATGAAAAATAACAAATCTGAAGCCGATGCGAAGCCGGATAAAGAAAACACGGACGATGTTGATCAGAGAGAATCTGTATTAGCAGACGAAGGCGGTATTTCAGAAAGTGAAGTAGAAAAATTTGAAGAAGAACACAGCGTTGATGTAGTAGACGAAGCAGGCGCTAAAGATGAAAATCATAACGTCCATGTCGTTACAGACAACAAAAAGAACAAAAAATAGTAAATAGTTATTTTGAGGAGCTGCTGATGCGGCTTCTTTTTTTATCTAGCCTTAAATTCTTTGCCGCACAAACTGAAATAATTTACTAAAAAGTATATAATGGAAGAAAATCTATTGCTGGAGCTGATTTAAGTGGATGCGAAAAATTTAGTAAGCCAATATAAAGATGATTTAATTAATGATTTAATCGGATTGCTGTCAATTGACAGTGTAAAAGGGGAGCCGGTTAAAGGTGCACCTGTCGGCGAAGGTCCGAAACAGGCACTCGAATATATGATTGATCTTGGTGCAAAAGCCGGTCTGCCGACGAAAGTTGTCGACAATCTTGCCGGTCATATTGAGTTTGGTGAAGGTGAGAAATTATTTGGTGTGCTTGGACATGTAGATGTTGTTCCTGCAGGTAAAGGCTGGACTTCCGAGCCGTTTGAACCGGTTATCGCCAATAATGAAATCATTGCACGCGGTGTCCAGGATGATAAAGGACCGACAATGGCTGCCTACTATGCACTGAAAATTTTACATAACGAAGGATATAAATTTAACCAGCGTGTCCGTTTGATTGTCGGCACTGATGAAGAGTCCGACTGGCAGTGCACGGAAGCTTATTTCAAGAGCGAAGAAATGCCTGATGCCGGTTTTTCTCCGGATGCTGAATTCCCGGTTATTCACGGTGAGAAGGGGATTACGTCATTTAATATCGTTCAGTCCAATCTCGACGATGAATATATCGACAGCGACATTGAATTAAAAGCATTTATTTCCGGTGAACGCTACAACATGGTGCCTGAGTCTGCGGAAGCAAAATTAAAAGTTCTCACTCAAATGAGTTCGATTATTCAGGCGTATGAAGGTTTTATCCGTAAAACAGG
>CANRKV010000102.1 GCA_947631305.1 uncultured Jeotgalicoccus sp. | reverse complement strand
CGCATGCAGGGCGGATTCTCGATGTTCGCGTTTCTGATTATTGCGTCCTCCCGTGCGAAAGCCAGCAGTGACCGTATCAGTGAAATACTTCACGCACCGATTGCAGTTGAGGATAAAGACACGTTCGAAGCGGCTGACGGCGCAGGCACAGTCAAATTCGACAATGTCTCGTTTAAATATCCAAACACAGGACGCTATGTGCTGAAAAATATTTCATTTGAAATTCACGATAATGAAAACTTTGTCATTATGGGCGGCACCGGTTCCGGTAAGAGTTCGCTGATCAGTCTCATTCCAAATATGTACGATGCGACTGAAGGGGAAGTGATTGTTAACGATAAAAATGTACTCGACTGGAGTACGGTGGAACTCAGACAGACCATCGGTTATGTGCCGCAGCGTGCCATATTATTCACCGGCAGCATTTATGATAATCTGCTCTGGGGCAATTTGCACGCTGAAGAAGATGATGTATTTATGTCATCTGAAAAAGCACAGATACACGAGAATATAATGAATTTCGATGAGACGTATGAGACACCGGTCGGACAAATGGGTGTCACTCTGTCCGGCGGACAGAAGCAGCGTTTATCGATTGCACGCGCACTCGTCAGAAAACCATCAATTCTTATTCTCGATGATTCAACTTCTGCACTCGATGTGCGGACGGAGAATAATTTGTGGGATGCACTTGAAGGCGAAAACGTAACGCGTATCGTCATTACGCAGAAAATTTCCACTGCCGAACAGGCGGACCGTGTACTGCTGTTAGATGACGGTGAAATTTCTGCACTTGGCACTCATGAAGAACTCCTCGAGTCGTCAGAACTGTATCGAGAAATTTACGAATCGCAGAAAAGAGGGGGGAATTTCGATGACTAACTTTTTTGCACGTCCTTTTGGGCATGAACCTCTCATAACGAAAGAAGATATGGCCCGCAATAAACAGGCAAACAAAAAAAGAGCAGATAATATGGGCGGGACTTTAAAGCGTATATGGCAGTTTATGCGCGGAGAACGAAAACGACTGTACTTTATAATCTCGCTCGTCGTCGTGACAAGTCTGTTAAGCATCGTCGGACCGTTCCTTGTCGGACGCATCGTCGACTTTTACTTTATCCCGCGGGAATTCGACGGCTTGTTCCGCATTCTGATGATTCTCCTGGCCTCATACGTGCTGCTGTCGGTAACAACGTTCATTCAGGCGTTTCTAATGGTCGGACTGTCGCAGCGTACGATTTACAATTTGCGTTATCATCTGTTTGAACATATGCAGGAACTGCCGGTTACGTTTTACGATAAACGCCAGCACGGTGAGCTAATGAGCAGGATGACCAATGATATTGAAACGCTGTCGCAGACGATGAACTCATCGTTCATTCAGTTTACGACGAGTATTGTGACGCTGCTTGGGACGTTTTCAGTTATGCTTTACTTAAGTCCGCTGTTAACGTTCCTGACAGCACTGATTATCCCGATACTGATTGTAAGTGTCAGATTTATAACGAAACGTACGGGCCCGCTATTTAAAATGCGTCAGCGCCGTACAGGTGAAATGAACGGCTACATTGAAGAGATAGTGTCCGGACAGGAAATCGTTAAAGTATTCTCACAGGAAGAACGTGCGGTACAGAACTTTGAAGTCCGTGCTAAAAACTTAAGAGAAGTTACATTCTGGGCAAACCTGTACTCAGGGTTTATTCCTAAAATCATGAACATGCTGAACAATATTTCATTTACGATTGTTGCCGGTGCCGGAGGTATTCTCGCACTGACGACGAACGGCGTGGTTACAGTCGGAACAATTGTTGTTTTCGCGGAATATGCCCGCCAGTTTACACGTCCGCTTGCGGATTTATCGAATCAGTTAAACCAGGTGCTGTCAGCGATTGCCGGAGCGGAACGTGTATTCCAAATACTCGATACGCCTGCGGAATCAAACGACGGTAAAATTACTGATAAAACAATCGAGGGACATATTGAGTTTAAGGATGTTACATTCTCATACAGCAAAGAGCAGCATCATCCGACAATTAAAAACTTGTCATTTGAAGTCAATTCCGGAGAGTCTGTCGCACTAATTGGTGCGACAGGCGCCGGCAAGACGACCGTTATGCAGCTGCTGGCCAGGTTCTATGAAACCGATAAAGGTCAAATCCTTGTTGACGGTGAAAATATTAAAGACTATTCCCGCAGCAATATCCGTTCACAGACTGCATTCGTGCTGCAGGATCCGTACCTGTTTGAAGCAACGATTCGTGAAAACATCCGCTACGGCAGAATGGATGCAACGGACGATGAAGTGGTGGAAGCGGCGAAAGTTGCCAATGCCCATGACTTTATTATGTCGCTCGAACAGGGCTATGATACAGTGCTCGATTTAGACGAAGGCTTTATCTCGCAGGGGCAGAAACAGCTGATTTCGATCGCCCGGGCACTGATTACCGACCCGGCAATACTGCTCCTCGATGAAGCAACATCAAGCATCGACACAATTACTGAACTAAAAATCCAGGAATCACTCGAGCGGCTGATGAAAGGGCGGACGAGTATTATTATCGCCCACCGTCTCAACACGATAAAAGCCGTTGACCGTATCTTTGTCCTTGAACAGGGCGAAATGCTTGAAGCGGGAACGGAAGAAGAACTGCTGAAGCTTGAAGGTAAATACCATGATATGGTGAATCAGTAAGATGCTTTTTATCAATATTGTACAACAGCTTTTAAGTGAGTTAAGATAGACTTAATTAAATATTGCACAACCACTGGAGGTGCCTCTTTTGAGGCTGAGAAATACTCTTAATACCTGATCTGGATTATGCCAGCGTAGGGAAGTGGCATAGATTCGTTATGCACATTCTTATGACAGGGGTGTGCATTTTTGTACTTTGACAAACGAATCAGGAGATTTACATTTAATAAATGAATGCTTTCATATATAATGAATGGTATATATCAACTAAAAGGTGGAACTTCGAATGCATACTAAGAAGGAAATAATAGAAGAAGCAAAAAAGCTCGGCAAAATGATGGCGGAAACAGAACAGGTTGAATTCTTCCAGAAAGCGGAAGCTAAAATTCACGAAAATAACGAAATCCGCGAAAAAATGGCAAGTCTTAAAAGCTTGCAGCAGCAGGCAGTAAACTTCCAAAACTACGGTAAAGAACGTGCATACCAGATGACGGAAGAAAAACTGGCTAAAATTGAAGCGGAATTAGATGAAATGCCGCTTGTAAACCAGTTTAAAGAATCTCAGGCAGGCGTTAACGAATTACTGCAAATGGTTTCGCATGCAATCAGCTCAACAGTCACAAGCGAAATTATCGAACAAACAGGCGGAGACCTGATGCAGGGTGAAACAGGCGCTGCAGTCCGCAACAAACCAAACCGCGATCCGGACCAGTTTAAATAAGCATTAGTTACATATTAAATGGCGTTGAAATCTCTGAATTACAGAGTGTTTCAGCGCCATTTTTTTGATTATTAAATCTGATAATAGAGTCTCATGTCGATGCATCGAGTCATTCGTATACATGAGCGGCTGTCATGCCAACGCAACGAGTCATTCGTATACATGAGCGGCTGTCAAGCCAACGCAACGAGTCATTCGTATACATGAGCGCCTGTCATGCCAACGCAACGAGTCATCCGTATACATGAGCGGCTGTCATGCCAACGCAACAAGTCATCCGTATACATGAGCGGCTGTCAAGCCAACGCAACGAGCATCTCTAACCAATAATCTTTAAAAGGAGGCACCACCATTAATAAACTTACTAAAAACATGACTTTCACCGCTGCTTTCGTCGCCTTAAACGTTATTCTGAGTTCACTTATTACAATTCCTATCGGAATTATCCGCGCTGCGCCGATGCAGCATTTAATTAACGTGCTTGGTGCGGTAATTACCGGTCCCTGGGTCATCGTACAGGCGTTTATCTCGTCAACGATAAGAATATTATTCGGCACCGGCACTGTGTTCGCATATCCTGGCAGTATGATCGGTGCGCTCGCTGCCTGGCTTCTGTACAAATACACTAAAAAGCTATCGCTCGCAGCCACGGGTGAAGTAATCGGCACCGGGGTCCTCGGCGCACTCAGCTTATACCCGCTCATCATCGTACTGGAACTCGATCAGCAAATTTTCACCATCGTCGCCGCAGCGTTTCTCGTGTCGAGTTTTATCGGTGCCGCGACTTCGTTTATCATCTTAAAACAATTGGAGAAACACGGAGTCTTACTGCGGATATAAGCGTGCACGCGTGTTATAATAATACGACAAGATTAATTTAGGAAGTGTTAAAATGCGGGAACCAACACCGATGATGAAGCAGTATTTTTCAATTAAAGATAATCATCCGGACAGCTTACTTTTATTCAGACTGGGAGATTTTTACGAGCTGTTTTACGACGATGCAGTCACGGCTGCAAAAGTGCTCGAAATTACATTAACTTCACGCGATAAAAGTAAAGATCCGATACCGATGTGCGGAGTGCCATATCATTCTGCGCGCAACTATATAGCAAAACTGATCGAGAATGGATTTAAAGTGGCAATCTGTGAACAGATGGAAGATCCGACACAGGCGAAAGGCATGGTCAGAAGAGAAGTGGTCCGTGTCATTACGCCGGGAACTTTAATCGATGATTTCGGTATGGACGACGGTGCGAGCAACTTCATTCTGGCGCTGCATGAAACTGACGGCACAACAGAAGTCAGCTATGCGGATATTTCAACTGGTGAAATATTTGCGTTCAGAACGAACGACGAAACAGAACTGAAGAGTGAAATCGAAACACTTGGCGCAAGAGAACTCGTCACGAATGCTGAAAGTGAACATATCATTCACAGCATTTATAATGACCCGCCGCTCTATACGGTGTTCGAAGCGGACAGTCCGTCCGATTATGACTATGAAGATGACGTCGATGAACATCATGCAATCAACCTGCTGTTAAACTACATTCGTGCACAGAACATGCAGGAACTGAAACATTTAAAAACGGTGGAAAAACACCGTATCAATACATTTATGAAATTAAACTATGCGGCGATTTCAAACCTTGAACTCTTGGAAAACATTCAGACGAAAAAAGTAAAAGGGTCTCTTTTCTGGTATTTAAACCGTACAGAAACACCGATGGGGAAACGCCAGCTGAGAAAACTGATCGAGCGTCCGCTCGTATCAAAAAAAGAAATTGAAAACCGTCAAAACATCGTAACGACTCTAATTGAGAACTTTACAGAGCGCCAGCAGCTCACCGGAATTTTAAATGAAGTCTACGATATCGAACGTCTGGTTGGACGTCTGGCGTTTAACAACGTGGACGTTAAAGACTTAGTCCAGCTGCGCGACTCACTGCACGGACTGCCGGAATTAAAATCAGCCCTTGAATCGCTGAAACTTACAGACAACAAAACATTCCAAAGCTTCGACAGTCTTGAAGATGCGTATGACAGACTCGTTGTGCTGACAGATACACCGCCGAAAACAATCCGCGAAGGAAAGATTTTCAAAGACGGAGTTAACGACGAACTCGATAACCTCAGAGACATCAGCACGAACGCACGCACATGGCTGAACAATTATCTCGAGACAGAAAAAGAACGTACCGGCATTAAAAATTTAAAAATCGGCTTCAACAAAGTATTCGGCTATTACCTGGAAATCTCCAAAGTGCAGGCAATGAACTTTGATGCGGAGAAATTTGAATATAACCGTAAACAGACACTGACAAATGCCGAACGTTTTATAACGCCTGAATTAAAAGAAATGGAAAGTAAGATTTTAACAGCTGAAGATGACAGCATTAAACTCGAATTCAACATGTT
>CANRKV010000101.1 GCA_947631305.1 uncultured Jeotgalicoccus sp. | reverse complement strand
TTTAATGTTATCGCAGTGAAAGCACCGGGCTTCGGCGACCGCCGTAAAGCGATGCTTGAAGATATTGCGATGTTAACAGGCGGACAAGTGATTACTGATGAGCTTGGTCTTGAGCTTAAAGATGCAACACTTGATTTACTTGGTAATGCAAGCAAAGTTCACGTATCTAAAGACGATACAACTATCGTTGAAGGTGCCGGGGATAAAGAAGTTATCTCAGGACGTGTAAACCAGATTAAAGCACAAATTGAAGAAACAACTTCAAACTTTGATAAAGAAAAACTTCAGGAACGCTTAGCTAAATTAGCAGGCGGCGTTGCGGTAATTAAAGTTGGAGCTGCAACTGAAACTGAAATGAAAGAACGTAAACTGCGTATTGAAGATGCACTGAACTCTACGCGTGCAGCAGTTGAAGAAGGTATTGTAGCAGGCGGGGGAACTGCACTGGTTGAAGTGTACTCCAAAGTTTCAGAACTTGAAGCAGAGGGCGATGTGAAGACAGGAATTAACATCGTACTTAAAGCGCTTGAAGCACCACTTCGTCAAATTGTTGAGAATGCGGGACTTGAAGGTTCTGTTATCGTTCAGCAGCTGAAACAGCAGGATGCTGGTATCGGCTATAACGCAGCAACAGGCGAATGGGTAAACATGATTGATGCTGGTATCGTGGATCCGACTAAAGTAACGCGTTCAGCGTTGCAAAATGCCGGTTCAGTAGCAGCAATGTTCTTAACGACAGAAGCAGTCGTTGCAGACATTCCGGACGAAAACGGCGGCCCTGATATGGGCGGCATGGGCGGCGGAATGCCAGGCATGATGTAGTAACAGCTAGTCTATTTCTTATTTAAGATGTGTTAGCAGAAGGTTTTCCATAAGGTTGCTTAACCTTTGGAAGACCTTTTTTTAATTCTATAATTGTAGGAAACAATAAAATGAAAAGATGAAAATGTGTTATATGACAATTCTATTTATTTGTTCTTGATGTAAAGTGGATAATGAAATATATATTTTATAATTTATCAGCAGGATAAGTCATCAACTTTGTTGATTATATATTTCAAATAAACCTAACTTTAAAGGAGCATATTATTCATGAGTGACTATAATGCAGTAGCACCAACTAATACGGATAACGCACCGAAGTTTGACGAATCTTCTCAGTCAGCAGCGTTTTCACATTACAGCAATTTATCAGCACAGCTGCCAATCGATCCTTCAACTGGAAAATTAATAGAAGGCGGCGTTAAAGCGCAGGCTGAACAAAGCTTTAAAAATATCGAAGCAATTCTTAAAAACTTCGACCACGTAATGAGCGATATTGTAAGAATCACTGTTTTCGTTACAGACATTCAGGATGTAGACGCTGTGAACGAAGTGTTCCATACATTCTTCCCGACATACGTACCAGCGCGTACGAATGTAGCGGTTAATGCTCTGCCAATGGGTGCTGAAGTTCAAGTTGAAGCACTGATATCACATGGTGTAGGTACAATTCCAAATGCACCTCAGGCTGGAGATTTAATCAAACTGTCTAACAACACAGCTAATGCACCTGTCAGCACTTTATCTTCACAAACTGTGGCATTTTCACACTACAACAACATTACAGCTCAGCTGCCAATTGATCCTGCAACAGGCAGAATCGTTACAGGCGGAGTAAAAGCAGAAACTGCACAGAGCTTAAAAAATATTAAAGCAATTTTAGCATGTATCGATGTTCCATTTGATGACATTGTTAAAGTTAATATTTTCGTTAAAGACCTCAAAGACATGGAAGCAGTAAACGAAGTTTACACAACATTCTTCCCGGATTCTTCAATCGCAAGAACGGTTGCATATGTACCTGCACGTACAGTAGTTCAAGCTGCAGACCTGCAAATGGGAGCTTCAGTACAAATCGAAGCAGTTGTATCACACGGAGACGGTACGCCGCCACAGGCTGTCGAAGACAGACATGGTATTGTAATCAAAGCACACAACACAGAAAATGCACCGGTAGATAGCTTATCTACACAAACTGTAGCATTCTCACACTACAACCACTTGTCAGCTCAGCTGCCAATTGATCCTGCAACTGGAAAATTAGTTGAAGGCGGAATTAAAGAACAGACTAAACAGGTTTTAACTAACATTAAAGCGGTTATCGAAAGCGTTGACCACGTAATGGAAGATATGGTTAAAGTAAATATCTTCGTTAAAGACCTTGCAGACATGGATGCTGTAAATGAAGTTTACGCAACATTCTTCCCCGAAGGCACGCCTGCAAGAAGAGTAGTCGGCGTTTCAGCTTTACAGGAAGGTGCTTTAATTCAGATTGACGCTATTGCCGGCAATGCTGAAGGAACACCTCCAGAAACTAAATAAATTAATATACAAAAATGCCTCCAGATTAGTGGAGGCATTTTTTTATTCCGGCAATATTCTATGGCCGATTTTTTTAAATATAAACGTGCCGATAAATGTAGTAATCAGCGTCGACAGTCCAACAGTTGCTGCACTGAACCAGTACGGCAGACCGAGTACTAAATACAGAGCCAGCCCGACTAACAGTCCTGCAAGAACACTGTACTGAAGTGCGTTTACCCAGACGTTTTTTATAAAGTAGCTTAATGAATAAGCAATTACGGATATAGTGACACCGACGAAAACGTCGATTAAGCCGAGGCTTGAGAAAACATTTGCGATACCGACTCCAAGTATCATACCTGCGATATATTTGCGGTTGAAAAATGGAATGACACACAGTATTTCACTTATTCTGAATTGAATAGCGCCTGTGCCGATAGGGTTAATCACAGTAAGTGCGACATAAATTGCCGCTAAGACGGCATTGACAGCCATGTCTTTAACATTCATATTGCGTAATTCTCCTTAGTTTTTTTGACAGGGAGTTTGCGAACCTGTTTTTTATTTATTGACTGATATCGTTTCTGATATTTCACCAGTTTCGACACCATTTTTAAATGTGCGTTCAATCAGCGTAATATTATTCTGATGATCGACCAGTACGACAGTAGAGCAGCGTGTCCCGTAATCAAAATCAGGAATATCTATAAACAGCGGCGATAATTTCTTTTCCAGGTCGAAATCGACTCCGGTCTTTTGCACGATATCATCTGCTGCTTCAGAATCGATGCGGAGCAAATTAAATAATGCGTCAACATCTATATCCTCTTCAGATAATACTTCATCCAATTTTGCTTTTCCGATAACGACTTTCGGCCACGGCGTATTTAAATATTCATTAGATAAGCCGTGTGTGCCTGCGTCGACACGTGAGACATTGTTGTCGTAGTTGTTCATGTAATAAAGCTCGTCAGGATTTCCTGCGAGCAGATTAAATCCTGCATAGTCACTGCTGTAATCGGCAAGATTCTTTAAGTAATCTTCAGGATTATCTTCTGAAAGCAAGTAATTAACGACGAGTTCACCACGCGATTTTTTAGCTTCCATAGTCATCTCTTCAGGTGTTCGGATATTAGTCAATGCTCCTATTTTACCTGATTTTGACACAGCGAGCCAAGTACCTTTTGCTTTTAAATCACGGCCGCCTAAAATATTCTGATGATCATCCCAGTAATGCATGGACGCAGTCGGACGGGAATAAAACTCGTCGCGGTTAGCTGCAATAATCATTTTATATTTTTCGTGTGAACCGATATTAAAATTAATAAGACACATCAAAATCACTCCACGGGAATGTTTCCGGCGGCTTACAGAATACTTCTACGTATTCATCTTTCGTAGGATGTTTAATACGTAGGTAAGTAGAGTAAAGTGCAATCTGCTGACCGACTTTCGCACTCTTGTTATATTTCTGATCGCCAAACAGCGGGTGACCGAAATGAGACAGCTGCACACGGATTTGATGTGAGCGTCCTGTATGAAGGTTAACTTTTACCAGTGAATATTTATTATTTTCAGCGACCATTTCATAATCCAGCTTAGCCATTTTTGAACCGCGGTGGTTTTTATGAACGACTTTGGAAATGTTTTTCTTTTCGTCTTTAAATAAATGATTCGTTAAAGTACCTTTTTTCTGTTCCAGATGGTTTTCTACAACCGCATGATACTGACGGTCAAAGTTCTGTAATCTGATTTCGTTTGACAATCTTGCAGCTGCTTTTGATGTTTTAGCAAATACTACAGCACCGCCGACTGGACGGTCTAATCTGTGTACCAGCCCTAAATAAACCGCTCCGGGTTTATTGTATTTCTCTTTAATATATTCCTTTAACATAGTTAATAAGTCTTTATCTTCTGAACTGTCTTCCTGGACAGGGATGTTAACCGGCTTATCGACAATGAGTAAATGGTTGTCTTCGTATAATACATTAATATTCACGCATTTCACTCCTTAAAATTCGTAAGTTATATTATACCATCTATACAGTAAATATCTTATCACTTTCGCAATGTTTATTTGATAGAATAGATATAAGTGTAAAATAATACTATTAATCGGAGAGGTAAATAATGAAGAAACGATATTTATTTTTAATTATTATCGCCGCCTTAATACTTATACCTTTAGTTGTCGCCGGTGTGCGCTACTTTGTTCCGGTGCCTTCAGGGGTGTCTTACGAGTCTGAAGAATATCAGACAGATGATGCAGAGTTTTTATACGATCTTACATATACAAATAATAATGATGAAATAACTGAAGAACAGAAAATTTTCGAAGAAATTTATACGATGATTGACGAAGCGGAAGAGTTTCTTGTCATCGATATGTTTTTATTTAACGACGATTATAATCATGACACGCTCGACTTTCCGACGTTGTCTCAAAACTTAACAGATAAACTGACAGCTAAAAAGAAAGAAAATCCCGATATGGATATTATTTTTATAACAGACGGGATTAATACTTTCTACGATACGTATACGCCGCCTCATATTAATGAGCTCAAGGAAGCGGGTATAGAAGTAATCTTTACCGACTTATCCAAGCTGAGAGATTCGAATCCAGTGTATTCAGGATTTTACAGAACATATTTCCAGTGGCTTGGAACATCTGAAGATCAGTGGCTGGTCAATGCATTAAGACCGCAGGGGCCGGAAGTAAATATACGCTCTTATTTAACGATGCTGAATTTTAAAGCCAATCACAGAAAACTAATCATCAATGAAAAGAATGGTCTGATTACCTCGGCTAACCCGCATGATGCGAGTGTTCACCATTCGAATATTGCTGTGAAACTAAGCGGGGATATACTTTACGATATGCTGGAAAGTGAACGGGCAGTTGTGAACTTCAGCGGAGGAAATACGCGAGTATTCAGTGACTTTGCCGATAAACTTCCTGCAAAAACTGAAGAAGGTGAAGGCCGGTATACTGTCCAGCTGATTACCGAGAAGAAAATTAAAGATAATATAATCGAAATGGTAAATAATGCAGGGGAAGAGGATGTTCTCTCTGTCGGACTGTTTTATTTATCGGACAGGGATGTCGTCGATGCCTTTAAAGAAGCGCTCGACCGCGGTGCAGAGCTGAACATGATACTGGATATTAACCAGGATGCATTCGGCAATGAGAAAAATGGTGTGCCGAACCGACCGGTGGCTGATGAACTGATGAGCCACGAAACACCAGCAAATATCCGCTGGTATAAATCTAGCGGGGAACAGTATCATGCGAAATTTATAATGCTGGAAACTGCCGATGAAGTAATATTTAACGGCGGATCAGCTAACTTTACGAGAAGAAATCTGGATGACTATAACCTGGAAACAAACGTGCTGATAACAGCACCGGCAGACAGTGAATTCGCAGGGGAAGTTACAGGTTATTACGACAGATTATGGATGAATGAGGATGCAGAATATACGCTGGATTATGAAGAAGAAGCGGAAGAATC
>CANRKV010000100.1 GCA_947631305.1 uncultured Jeotgalicoccus sp. | reverse complement strand
AAAAAACCGCCCGCAAATCTCAATAACAAGATTTACGGACGGTTTATCGTGTTGATTATTCAGTTACTGCACTGAAGTTCCTCTGAAGTCGAAGATGTTATACGCATCTCCCTGGAATCCTTCAACGTGATTGCCATGTGCATTTAAGTTTTCACCGTGGCGGATAAAGATTGCCGGTGCGTCGTCTACTAAGATTTGCTGTGCGTCCATGTAAAGCTGTTCGCGTTCGCTTTCTTCAGTTGACTGACGGGCTTCGTCTAAAATGCTGTCCAGTTCAGGGTTGTTGTAGAATGAACGGTTACCAGTGTCACCGACGTTATCGCTGTGGAATAATGGTGCGATTCCGTTATCCGGATCACCTGTTGAGTTGCTCCAGCCAAGGATGAACATATCGTGTTCCCCAGCACCGGTCGCTGCGAGGTACGCGCCCCACTCAACTTGTTCAACGTTCACTGTAATTCCTAATGTGCTTAATGATTCCTGTAACCATAATGCAACGTCGACACGTTCAGGGTTATCGTCGTTAACCATTAAGTTGATTGTTAAGTCTTCAACGCCTGCTTCATCAAGCAGTTCCTGTGCACGTTCCATATTGTAATCTAATCCTTCAAGGTCTTCAGAATAACCAAGTACTCCCGGTGCAAGCGGTGCTTCTGCCGGTGTACCTGAGCCATTGTAAACGCCTTCGAGTACAGCTTCACTGTCAAATGCATGAGTGATTGCCTGGCGTACTTTCGGATCGTTGAATGGTTCTTTTTCAGTATTGAAACCGATGTAATCGATTGATACTGAATCGTTCCGTAACAATTCTACGTCTTCGTTGCTGTCCACACGTTCAATATTACTTGAAAGTGTAGCAAGAATTGCGTCTGATGAACCTGACTCCAGCTCAGCAATACGTGAACCCGGTTCTGATACTACTTTGAAGTTTACACCGTCAAGCAGTGCAGTATCTCCCCAGTAATCGTCGTTGCGTACTACAGAAGTCTGTTCACCCGGGCTTCTTGAATCAAACTTGAAGTAGTTTGTTCCAACCGGCTCAGATTCTACAAGCTGGCCGACAAATGAACTGATTTCATTCGCTACAGCTTCGTGTTCCTCGCCGCCTTCAGTGCGCAGTTCGTAATACTCTTCAAGCGATAAATCGCTCCCTGCTTCTTCAAGCGCCTGCTGGTAATCAGCATCGATTAAATCTTTACTGATCATTTTACCTGCACCATGCGTTAAGTTGTTCGCAAGCGGTGCGAAAGGATACTCTGTCACAAGTTCAACAGTGTAATCATCGATAATGTTAACTTCGCTCACCATGTCCAACAGGAATGAACGCGGTGAAGCTTTCGCTATATCTTTCACACGTTCGATATTCGCTTTAACTACCTCTGCATTAAATTCACTGCCATCATGGAAAGTAACCCCTTCACGAAGTTTAAACTCCCATGTTGTATCGTCAATCTGCTCATACTCTTCAGCTAATACAGGAACGATTTCGAAATTCTCATCCTGCGTTAACAGCGGCTCATAAATTGTATCGCGGATTTGTTCAGACGGCACATCGTTACTGCCGTGCGGATCCATCGATACTGCATCACTAGGTATTGCCAGAGTCAGAGTACCGCCTTCCTGAGCTGCAGCCTCTTCACCTTCAGTTGCTTCCTCTTCCACATTACTGTCATCAGTACATGCTGCGAGAATAAGTATTAATACACCAAGTAACGCGATAAAACTAAACCTTTTCATTTGATTCCCCCCAATTCCCAGAAGCGTAAAATAACTTCTTATAATATTCAGAATTTTACACTAGAAATTAAAATTGCACAACTGTTATTTCAGAAAACTCTAATTATTGTATACGCTTTCTTGAATGCTGATGAATACGTATTGTAAACTCATACAGACTCGGCCGAGGCTACTCACAAAAACACCCCCTGAAACCGGACATCTTATCCAGTTGCAGGGGGTGTTTGCCTTTATCAATTTATACAGCTGCCGGTTCTTCTTTTTTCCATTTCGCATAGTTAAGTATAAAAATAATAACCGCTATACTTAACCCGATTACATCAGTGTATGTCTCCGGAACGACGAGCAGGACAGCTGAACCTATAAGTACTGCTCTTAACAACGGATTAATGTGTGTTTTAAAGAATCCTTCAAGTCCCGCCGACAACGCTGTCAGACCGATGGCCGTGCTGGCGACTACAATGGCGATATCCATAAAGCTTGCGAGCGGATATTCTCTGGCGTTCGTCATCAGCCCGTCAATATCTACCAGCAGCATTGCCGGTTCGTAGATGAAGATAAACGGAATTAAGAATCCTGCGAGCGACAGTTTCAGCGCCTGGAAACCGGTTCTCATCGGATCTCCATCTGCAATACCTGCACCGGCGAATGCAGCTAAGGCAACCGGCGGCGTCACGTTTGCAAAGATACCAAAGTAGAATACAAACATATGCGCTAACAGAATCGGCACGCCGAATTCAGCAAGTGCCGGTGCTGCCATAGTTGCAGTAATGATATATGCCGGAATTGACGGCAGACCCATACCGAGCACCATTGATGCAATCATCGTAAAGAACAGTGTCAGGAATAATGAACCTGCACCTAAACCTGCAATTGCAGAAGTCATAATCGCACCGAAGCTCGTTAATGATACAACTCCTATAATAATACCGACTACCGCACAGGCGATCATAACTGATAATGCCTGCTGGGCACCAAGTGCAAGACCGTCAAAAATATCTTTAAATGACATGCGTGTTGTTTTTCTTAACGATGCAATAATAATCGTCAGAAAGATCGTAAAGATTGCTGCTCTCGGTATCGGCATGTTCATAAACAGCATAACGATTAAGCCGACAAGAGGAATAAGCAGGTGTCCGCGCTCTTTCATTACCTGTTTAACTCTCGGTAAATCTGCCTTCGGAATACCTTTTAAGTTACGTTTCCCCGCTCTGTAATGGACTTGCAAAATTACAGCAAAGTAATAAAGAAGGGCCGGGAACATCGCAGCAAGTGCGATCGTACCGTAATTTATACCTGTCGTTTCCGCCATAATAAATGCACTGGCACCCATAATCGGCGGCAGTATCTGTCCGCCGACCGATGCACTGGCTTCAACTGCACCGGCGAAGTTTTTGTGATACCCGACTTTTTTCATTAACGGTATCGTAAATGCGCCTGTACTTACTACGTTTGCAACTGCCGCACCGTTAATACTTCCCATAAATCCGCTTGAAACAACAGCAACTTTAGCCGGCCCGCCGCGCTGAGCACCTGCTAAAGCCATCGCCAGGTCGTTAAAGAACTGACCCATTCCTGATTTTTGTAAAAATGCTCCGAATAAAATAAACAGGAAGATAAAGTTAACAGATGCACCGATGGCTGTTGAATACAGTCCTTCAGTTTTTAAATACAGCTGTCCAAATATATCTCCTAAGTCAAAAGGACGGGTCAACATCATATTCGGTAAAAAGTCCATATGACTGAAGAACGGATAGGCAAGGAAAATCAGTGCCAGTATCGGCAGTATCCAGCCGGTCACACGGCGTGCCGCTTCAAGTATCAGCAGCACGGTTACAATTGCCATAATAATATCGACCGTGTTCGGGATACCGCCGCGTTCTGTAACAATTGCCTGATATTCTATTAATATATATCCGGCAGTAAATAAACTTGCCGCTGCCAGAGCCCAGTCTAAAATCGGAAGTTTCGACCGGTCCTGCTTTTTAAACATCGGGTAAAGCATATAAACCAATGCCAGCCCGACCGCAACGTGTATAGAACGCTGCTGCAATGCAGGCATCGGATTAAAGACCATATATAAATGGAACAGTGAGTACAGCACCGCAACAATTGTTACAATCCATACTGTACTTTTACTGCTGAATTTACGTGTTCTCGAGTCTTTATCATATTTCTCCTGGACTGCCTGAGTGTCCGGCGCAACTGCCGGTTCTGTATGCTTTTTCATATTAACCCCCTATGAACTGTTTTATCAGCGCTATGTATTCTATTGTGATTTCGACTGCAGTATACGGTTCATACAATTCGTACAGCAGGATTTCGTCATCGCCCTGCACGATTTTTGTTTCGACATTATCCGATACATTCATGTAAATATCGGGATACGGGTCATTTATCGTGTATTTTACAAAACCGTCTTCCGTCACTTCAGCCGGCTTATCCGAATTACTCGGCACACCTGCACCAAACGTTTTGAAATGCGATTCCGTTAAAATAAAACCCTCATCTTCAATGTCGTAAACTTCAAACCATTCTTCTTTTTCAATCGAATGAATCCAGTGAATTTCAAAAGTTTCAGGTGGCAGATAAATTTCTTCACCTGATTCAGAATCAATGACAATCTTTTTTTGAGGTAGCAGAAAGATGAAAAGGAGCACAACGAGCATGCTCCCCATAATCATCCATTTAAATTTACTGCTCATCGTAATACTTTTGGGCTCCAGGGTGAATATCGATTACTGCACTGTCTTCTGCTGTTTCAATATTAATATCTCCAGCTGCCTGGTGAGCGTTGCTTAAAGTATCCAGATTTTCAAACATGTATTTCGTTAAATTGTAAACATCATCTTCACTCATATCCGAACGGACAACGAGCGCGTTCATAATCGCTACAGTAGGTACAGCTTCTTCATTGCCATACGTATCTGCCGGAATTTCCAATGCTTCAAAGTAATCTGCATCTTCACTCAGCACATCTACAGCTTCCTGTTCGATTGGCACAATTTTGAGGTCTACTGAATTTTGCAGCTCCATTACAGATGCGTTAGGCAGGCCGCTGGTCAGGAATGCTGCATCAAGCTGTCCGCCGCGCATTGCTTCAGAAGCTTCTGCGTATCCTAAGTAATCGACTTCAATGTCATCGTAAGACATGCCGTGAGCTTCCAGTACCGCACGTGTTGCAATTTCAACACCTGAGTTCTGGTCTCCGACTGCAACGCGTTTCCCTGCAAGATCTTCAACGCTGTCTACACCCGCACCGTCAGTAGAAATCAGCTGCACGTAGTTCGGGTAAAGTGCTGCAACCTGCTGGATATTATCGATTGGCTCATCGAATGTCTCTTCACCGTTAACAGCCTGCGTTAATGCATCACTCATAACAAATGACATTTCCACTTTCTCTTCCGCCATTAAGTTTAAGTTCTCTGCTGATGCACCGGTCGTCTGAGTTCTCGAGTTCACACCAAACTCATTGCTGTAACCCTCCGCAAGTGTCGTTGCAATAATATTGTACGGACCTGAAGAACCGCCGGTAGCAATAGTAACAATATTCGTCTCAAGTGAAGCCGCATCGCCGGAACTCTCTTCACCCTCTGCCGCCTCTTCTGTATCCGCTGCGCCGTCATCCCCTGAATCATCGCCGCAGGCCGAAAGTACCAGAGTTGCACCAAGTAACATTGCCAAATACTTATTAAATTTCATAATAAACCCCCTTCTTATGTAATTAACTAGAATTATAACAGAGATTTCCATCTATGAAAACGCTAACTTTTTTAATTTTCACATAATTGATTTTATATTGACACAATGTAAGTTGCTGGTGGACAATGTCGGTTCAACAAAGGGTATACAGCCGGTTCTATAGACAATGTCGATTCAACAAAGGGCATGCAGCCGGTTCTATAGACAATGTCGATTCAACAAAGTACATACAGCCGGTTCTATAGACAATGTCGATCCAACAAAGGGCATACAGCCGGTTCTATAGACAATGTCGATTCAACAAAGTACATACAGCCGGTTCTATAGACAATGTCGATCCAACAAAGGGCATACAGCCGGTTCTATAGACAATGTCGATTCAACAAAGTACATACAGCCGGTTCTATAGACAATGTCGATTCAACA
>CANRKV010000099.1 GCA_947631305.1 uncultured Jeotgalicoccus sp. | reverse complement strand
GGTAACCGTGTATTCTATGACAACCCTGAAGTAGATGAGTTATTAGATGCTGGACGAGCAGAAACAGATGAAGAGGTCCGTCAGGGAATTTATACAGAAGTTGAAGAGATATTAGTAGAAGAAGCTCCTTCAGCATTCTTAAACCATTCACAGTACGCGGTGGGCTACAATGATACTGAACTGTCTGACGTGGAAATAGATCCAACGGGTCGAATTCATTTAGATAATGTAAGATTTAAATAATATGGAAATACCTCTTCGCTGCATCTCGCAGTTAAGAGGTATTTTTATGCAAAATTTCGATTCCATATTTATCTTTATACGAATTCGAATTATTATATTGCATAAATTCACTATTTTCTATATAATTCAAATTATCAAAATATTTTGGGGGTTAACAAAAATGGTAAAAAGAGGATTTAAGTATTTTCTTTTACTCACTGTTGCTTTAGTTTTAGCTGCATGTTCAAGTGATGAAAATGTAGATGAAGCGGCAGAAGGGGAAGGCGGAACAGAAGAAACGGCAGGCGGCACGATTAATATCGGAATGTCTGAAGACATGGTAACTGTCGATCCGCACGGTTCGAATGACTCGGCAAGTGCACAGATCAGACGTAATATTTACGAATCACTTATTTTCCAGGATGAAACGCTGGAATTAACTCCAGGTCTTGCGACTGAATGGGAAGCAACTGAGGATACAGTATGGAATTTCAAATTACGTGAAGGAACAACATTCCACAGCGGACAGGAATTTACTGCTGCAGATGTGAAAGCGACAATTGACCGTGTTAATGATCCGGCTGTTGCATCACAGGTTGCATTTCTTTACGAGATGATCGAAGAAGTTGAAGTAGTTGGAGATTACGAAGTGAACTTACATACAGAATATGCCTTCGCTCCATTACCTGCGCATTTATCACATAACGCAGGCGGAATTATGAGTAAGGATTTAATCGATAAAGACTACCAGGCTGCACTTGATGAAGCAGGCAGTGATGTTACTTTAGATGAATACTATGAACTGCGTGAAGCAGGCGGCGATGAGTTCCAGGCTGTTGCTGATGAAATCAGCGAGCATATCGGTGGAGTTACCGGTGCTGAAACAGATGGTACGAACCACCTTCAAATGACGGACCGTGCACCAGGTGACTCGGTAACATTAAGCAAATTCGATGATTTCCAAAATGGAGAGCGTGAATTTGATGAAGTTGTATTCAGAGTTATTCCTGAAACACAGGCACGTTTAGCTGAACTTGATACTGGCGGTATTGATATTGCCAACGAAATCGATACAGCGAGTGCTGATCGTATTCAAAATGGTGATGCGACTGAGTTAATCGAAAGTGAATCAGTACGTATGAATTATTTAGGATTTAATATGGAGAAAGAACCATTTGATGATCCTTTAGTACGTCAGGCAATCGCACATGCAATTGACCGCGATGAAATTATCAGCGGTGTGTATGACGGCTACGGTATTACTGCACAAAGCCCGCTCGCTCCGGATGTATGGGGTTACGATGAAAACCTTGAGAGCATCGATGTTGATGTTGAACGTGCCGAGGAGCTGTTAAGCGAATCATCTCAGCCGGACGGCTTTACTACAACATTATGGGTGAATGACGATCCAGCGATTGTTGACTCGGCAGTTTATATTCAAAACGCACTAAGTGAAATTGGCATTACAGTAGAAGTTCAGCAATCTGAGTGGGGTGCATTCCTTGATCAGACAGCTAACGGAGAGCACGATATGTTTATCCTAGGCTGGACGACAGTGACAGCAGACGCTGACTACGGACTGTATGCATTATTCCATTCTAAAAACTTCGGTGCACCAGGTAACCGTTCATTCTACGAGAATGAAGAAGTAGATACATTGCTTGATGAAGGACGCATGAACCCGGATGAAGCGGGACGTCAGGAAGCGTACAGCGAAGTACAGCAGATTCTGATCGACGACTCACCGGCAGTATATCTTAACCACACGAGCTTCCTGCTTGGTGTGAACACTGACAGCGTAAGCAATATCGGTCTTGATCCTGTAGGGAATATCAGACTTGAAAATGCTTCGTTTGGCACAGAAGAATAAATAAAATAGTTATAAACACCCGGATGGAATTCAAATTCTGTCCGGGTGTTTTTGCATCATTAATAATGCTGAAGAATTACATCATTGAATATATTCTTTATTTTCTGTATAATTAAAATATTATTTTTTTGGAGGGTTATACATAATGATTTACAAAGGATTTAAATTTTTTATCTTTTTCACAGTATTGCTCGTCCTTGCGGCATGTACAAGTGATGCCGATGTGGATGAAGCAGCAGGTGGAGAAGGAAGTGAGGGAAATATGTCTTCTGATAAGACGATTAACGTTGGAATGTCAGAAGACGTAGTATCAATTGATCCGCATGGCTCAAATGACTCGGCAAGTGCACAGGTTAGAAGAAATATTTATGAAACGCTCGTTTCACAAGATGAAGAACTCAATCTGACAGAAGGACTTGCTACTGAATGGGAAGCGACTGATGATACAGTTTGGAATTTTAAACTGCGTGAAGGAACAACATTCCACAGCGGACAGGAATTCACTGCAGAAGATGTGAAGGCCACGCTTGATCGCGTCAATGATCCGGCGGTCGCAGCACAGGCAGCATTTCTATATGAAATGATTGAAGAGGTAGAAATTGTTGGAGACTACGAAGTTAATATACATACTGAATATTCATTTACTCCGCTGCCAGCGCATTTATCACATAACGCAGGCGGAATTATGAGTAAAGATTTAATCGATAAAGACTACCAGGCTGCACTTGATGAAGCCGGCAGCGATGTTACTTTAGAAGAATACTACGAACTGCGTGAAGCGGGCGGTGATGAGTTCGAGGCTGTTGCTGATGAAATCAGCGAGCATATAGGAACAGTTACAGGAACTGAACCGGACGGGACGAATCATCTGGAGCTGGCAGAACGCTTGCCCGGAGAATCGGTGTCTTTAAATAAATTTGATAACTTCCAAAATGGAGAGCGTGAATTTGATAACGTGGTATTCAGAGTTATTCCTGAAACGCAGGCACGTCTCGCTGAGCTTGAGACAGGCGGGATTGACATTGCCGATGAAGTCGACACAGCGAGTGCTGAGCGGATTAATTCGGGTGAGGAAACAGAATTAATTGAAGCGGCATCTGTACGAACGAACTATTTGGGCTTTAACACAGAAAAAGAACCGTTTAATGATCCGCTGGTCCGCCAGGCAATCGCACATGCAGTCGACAGGGAAGAAATTATCAATGGTGTATACGACGGATACGGACTGCCGGCAGAAGGACCGTTAGCTCCGGATGTCTGGGGATATAACCCAGAGCTTGAAGGTATAAACTATAATGTTGAAAGAGCAGGGGAATTGTTAAGTGAATCCAGTGTGCCAGAAGGGTTTTCTACGACATTATGGGTCAATGACGACCCTGCCATTGTAGACACAGCAGTTTATATTCAAAATGCACTAAGTGAAATAGGAATTACAGTAGAAGTAAAACAATCTGAATGGGGCACATTTTTAGACCAGACAGCGAATGGTGAACATGACATGTTCATTTTAGGATGGACGACAGTAACTGCGGACGCAGATAACGGGTTATATCCACTATTTCATTCCAATAATTTTGGTGCACCGGGGAACCGTTCATTCTACTCAAATGACGACGTTGATGCATTACTTGATCAAGGACGCACCGTAGCTGATGAAACAAAACGTCAGCAGGCATACAGCGATGCACAGCAAATATTGGTTGATGATGCAGCGTCAGCATATTTAAATCACACCAGCTTTTTGATTGGTGTAAATAACAGTAATGTTAATAATATTGGTTTGGATCCAATTGGTAATATCTTATTAGAGAACGCTGCATTTAACACAGAAGAATAAATAAAATAGTTATCAACACCCGGATGGAATTTAAATTCTGTCCGGGTATTTTTAAATTTTATAGAGATTTATCGTATACTGTTGATGAGAAAACGTATTCACTTACTAACCCAAACTTACCTGCTAGTAATAAGTAATAACGCGTAGTATAATGAACAGCATTATTATATTAGAGGAGATTACTATGAATAACAGTTTAAAAGAGAAGCGTTCACTTCTCGACTGGATTGAAATTACCGGTAATAAATTACCGCATCCGGTCACCATATTTTTAATTTTGACATTGCTGGTTATTACTATTTCTCATGTTTTATATTTAATCGGAGTCAATGTCAGCTATGTCGGAATTAATCCTGAGTCGGGCGAACGTGAAGAATTAACGGTTCACGCTGTCAGCCTGCTAACAGGCGACGGCATAAGGTACATGTTTACGAGTGTTGTTGAAAACTTCACTACATTCGTTGCACTTGGTCCGGTATTAGTCGCTATGATTGGTGTCGGAGTTGCAGAAAAAAGTGGTTATATCAGTGCGCTGATGACCAATGTGGTTACGAAAGCACCGCGTAAGTTCGTGACACCGATTGTTGTCTTTATGGGTGTTATGTCGAACGTGGCTGCCAGTGTCGGCTATGTTGTGCTTGTGCCGCTTGGTGCGATTATCTTCCTCGGCTTCCGCCGTCATCCGCTTGCAGGTCTTGCTGCAGCGTTCGCCGGTGTTGCCGGTGGATATTCTGCTAACTTGTTAATCGGTACGAATGATCCGCTTCTTTCAGGTATTACGACGGAAGCAGCGGGCATTCTCGACGCGACTTACATCGTGCAGGCAACGGATAACTGGTTCTTTATGTTCGTGTCGACCTTCCTTGTCGTAATTCTAGGTACTTTAATTACTGATAAGATTGTTGAACCGCGTCTTAAGAAATTTGATTTTGATAACGAAGAGGTCAGTGAGAACAAGGCTTTAGTCAAGCAGGAAAAACGCGCGTTAAACTGGGCAAATATTTCTGCAGTCGTTACAGTACTTGCAATATTAAGCCTCGTCGCCTTCCCGGGCTCGCCTTTACGGGGTGAAGACGGCGGCATTGTCGGTTCACCGTTTATCTCAAGTATTATCTTTATTATGATGTTAATCTTCCTTGTGCCGGGTCTTGTCTACGGTGCAGTGAATAAGACAATTAAAAACGATAAAGATGCCGTAAAATTAATGGACGGCTCTCTTGCAACAATGTCCGGATTTATCGTGCTGATATTCTTTGCAGCACAGTTCGTGGCACTATTTAATTATTCCAATCTTGGAACGATTATCGCCGTTAATGGTGCAGGACTCTTAGAGAACATGAATATCGGCAGCATGCCGGTGCTCATTGTATTTATATTTATTACTACGCTGATTAACCTTGCAATCGCAGCGGACTCGGCGAAGTGGGCAATTATGGCACCGATTTTCGTACCGATGTTTATGCAGCTCGGTATCGCGCCGGAAGTTACACAGATTGCATACAGAATCGGTGACTCATCGACGAATATTATTTCGCCGCTTATGCCGTTCTTCCCGCTCGTTGTTGCATTCGCACAGCGCTACGGCAAAGAAAATGGTATCGGTACAGTTATTTCGTTAATGCTGCCGTACTCGGTAATATTCTTAATAGCCTGGATAATTATGTTCGTGATCTGGATGCTTCTCGGTATTCCAGTCGGTCCAGGGACAAATCTTTCATATTAAATTTTTTTACAGCCGCAGAATTTCTGCGGCTTTTTTTGATGGAAAAGAAAGCTCATGCCAGTTCTAGAGGTCTGGGGTACATATGAGTTTCTGTCATGCCAATCCCAGAGGTCTGGAGTACATATGAGTTTCTGTCATGCCAATCCAGGAGGTTTTGGATACATATGAGCTTGTGTCATGCCAATCCCAGAGGTTTGGGATACATATGAGCTTGTGTCATGCCAATCCCAGAG